>CALBSG010000131.1 GCA_937927675.1 uncultured Paracoccaceae bacterium
CCTGATAAGGCCAACGCGCTGCAGCAGAAGGCATGGAAGGTCTTTTTCCCGAACCTCCGCAATTCTGAGGCCTGCCGAAATCCAAGGTCTATCCATACCAATGACGATATCGCCAACCTTCACCTCGAAGGGCGAAAGCCTGTCGTCACTGCTTCGGCACCAATAGACCACGTCGTCCCACCGGAGTTCTCCCACACCGATATTGACCCCTCGCAACAGCGGCGTATCGGCGGCATCATGGGAGAAGCCATCGGACGGGAAGGCAAAACCCGATAGGACAGAAGCAACGCGACCCGCCTGCACCACCTCCCACCCCTCCGGGATGTCGCCGAGCCAGTCGATGCCGCTGGGTTTGAGGGGGGTGGCGGGGTTCAGGCCTTTGGTGACGGCGTGGCTGATGACGGCCTGCCGCTTTTCGGCCAAAAGCGCAATCAGGCGGCGCTGCTCGGCCACCAGCGCATCAATCTTCGCCACCTCTTTATCCAGAAACCGGGCAATCGATTGTTGCTCTGGGAGGGGTGGGAGGGGTGCCGCAAATTCGCGCACGAAGTCGTCAGGCACGCGCTTTTGCCCGACAGCCCCATACATATGCGCTTCGCCAGTCTTACGAAACTCAGGGGTCGAAAGTAACCAGAACAGAAACTCTGGCGTGGTCTGACTTGGTTCAGCTCGTAACACCGTCAGTTCCGTGGTTCCAAAACCGATGCCGCCTTTGAGGTCCCGCATCAGCGCCCGCTTGCCATTCTCAAAGCAGGGCGTGATTTTGGCAAAGGTCATGTCGCCATTTCGAAAATAAGTATAACCATTCTCAACTTCACCGACTGGGCGCGTTCGCGACAAATCGATCTCGCCGTTCTCTCCGACAGCTTCCATCGGAATGAACGAGACTTCTGCCTCGGCATCGAGCCAATTGCTCTCAGCCTTCGATGGGTTCAAAGCCACAACGCGCCGCAGCCGTTTCACTTCCCACCCCTCCGGCACCTCGCCCAGCCATTCCACGCCGGAGTCCTTGTAAGCCGGATAGGGTCTCATGCCGACAGCCCCTTCAGCATGTCCTGAATGCGGGCGGTCACCTCGGCCAGATCGGCATCAATCTCGGCCAGCGGGCGGGGTGGTTCGAACACATAGAAGTGGCGGTTGAAGGGAATCTCGTAGCCGATCTTGGTCTTGTCGGGGTCGATCCATGCGTCGGGGGCGTGGGGCAGCACCTCGCGCGCGAAATAGGCCTGCACATCCTCGGCCAGCGGCACATTTTCGGTATCGCGCAGGGCGCTGTCGGGCTGCGGTTTGCCCTTGGCCTTGCCCTTTTGCCCCAGAACCACCCTGCCCTGTTCATCGCGCAAGGGGCGTTCCACCGTGATGCTGCGGTAGCCAAAGCTTTCATTGGGCAGGATGCGCGACAAGGGCGCGCGTTTGATCTTGCCACCCGCCGGGGCCTCGGGCGCGGTCTGGCCGGGGGTCAGGACATGGGTGGCCACCTCGCGCCCCTCGGCATCAAGGACGCGGATCAACTCGGCCTCGGTGAAATCACCGAACAGCTTGGTGATTGTGGCGATGTCAGCCTCGCCCAGTTCCTTGCGCTTGGACCCAAGGCTTTTGCGCATCTTTTGCCAGAAGGCGGACCCGTCGATCAGTTGCACCTTGCCCTTGCGGGCGGGCGGTTTGCGGTTGGTCAGCACCCAGACATAGGTGGCAATGCCGGTGTTGTAGAACATGTCGGTCGGCAGGGCGACGATGGCCTCGACCAGATCGGATTCCAGAACATGGCGGCGGATTTCGCTTTCGCCCGAGCCTGCGCCGCCGGTGAACAGGGGCGAGCCGTTCAGCACGATGCCAAAGCGCGCCCCGCCCTGCGCCGCGGGGCGCATTTTCGACAGAAGGTGCATGAGGAACAGCAGAGAGCCATCCGAGACGCGCGGCAGGCCGGGACCAAAGCGCCCCGCATGGCCTTTGTGTTCATGTTCGGCGCGGACCTGCTTTTCGACCTTCTTCCATTCGACGCCGAAGGGCGGGTTCGACAGCATGTAATCGAATTTCTGATCGGAGTGGCCATCTTCGGACAGGGTGTTGCCAAAGGCGATGTTGCCGACATCCTGCCCCTTGATCAGCATATCCGCCTTGCAGATGGCATAGGATTCCGGGTTGAGTTCCTGCCCGAACAGCGACACCTGCGCCGTGGGGTTCAGGTTGGTCAGATATTCCTCGGCCACCGACAGCATGCCGCCGGTGCCTGCCGTGGGGTCATAGATCGTGCGAACAACGCTGGGTTTGGCCAGATCGACGCCATCTTCGGCAAAGATCAGGTCAACCATCAGCCGGATAACCTCACGAGGGGTGAAATGTTCACCCGCGGTTTCGTTGGACAGTTCGGCGAAACGGCGGATGAGTTCCTCGAACACAAGGCCCATCTGGTGGTTGGTGACCTTGTCGGGATGCAGGTCGATCTGTGTGAATTTCTCGGTGACCTGATAAAGAAGGCCCGCCTTGGACAGCCGGTCGATCTGGATGTCGAATTCGAAACGGTCGAAGATGTCGCGCACCTCGGGCGAGAAACCCTGGATATAGGCGCGCAGGTTCTGCCCGATATTGTCCTGATCGCCGGTCAGCTTTTTCAGGTCCAGTGGCGAGGCGTTGTAGAAGGATTGGCCTGATTTGCGCCGCCATTTTGGGCACGACGGCCATTGTGAACGCCTATACGTGGCCTTCGGGCAATATTTCGAAATACTACACATTGCTGGGCGAGCCTGTGCCCGCCT
>CALBSG010000132.1 GCA_937927675.1 uncultured Paracoccaceae bacterium
GCCTTTTTCAATTAAAAAAGCGGTGACACCGCGCGCGCCCAGTTCGGGTTCGCTTTTGGCGTAAACCACCAGTGTGTCGGCATCGGGCCCGTTGGTAATCCACATCTTGGACCCGTTCAGCACATATCCGCCCGCCGTGTTCGCCTCGGCCCAGTCGAAGACGATCTCCTCCGTTCCCAGCGTCAGTTTACCCCAAGCTTCCTGCTCTGCGCGCAGCCCCGAGGGAACCTCCACCGTCACGGTGATGCTCCCCACGACCTGGGGCCGCAGTTGGTCCAGGGCGGGGATCGCCTGTTCCAATCCTTCGACCCAAGGGGCCAGCAGGTGGTCCCCGGCTTGCGCCCGCAACCCTTTCTCCAATGCGGCAACCTGCGCCGGAGACCGTGCCTGAAGGTTGTCCCGCATCCCGGCGTAAAGCACCAGCAGCGACCCGGCGGTCTTGCAGGCGAGTTGCCTGTCAGCATCCGCCAATTCGGACAGGGCGACTTCCCCCACCGCGACCTTCGCCGCGCTGCCACGCTCCTTCCCCCGCTCTGCCAGCATCGCTTCCAGCGCCTTGCGGGTCTCTGCCTTGTGCTCGTCGACTAGGGCGCGCAGTTCCTTCTCGAAATCGTCGCGCTTGAGGTATTCCTCTAGCTTGATAATGGCGACATCCGTGCCTACCCAGGCGATCCCCGCTCCGATCAGGCCGCAGGCCGCCGCCCCAGGCCCGGTCCAGGAACAGACGGCCGCACCGCTTCCGCCGCCGGCCAACGTGACCGCCCATTTTGTCCCGGTCTTGGTCGCCACTTTCGCCGCCAGCTTGGCACCCAGTTTCTTGGCGAAAACCTTGGTCATGCCCTTTAGCGCAACCGCTTCCAGCGCCACCATGCCCCCTGTCTTCGCGATCCAACTCTTGCTGTCCTTTAGCACCCTCGCGACCACCGGCCCGAGTGCCTCGGCTCCACCCGGCTGTTCTGCCATCGCCCTGTCCAGCACACCGAAGTATCTTTGATCAAAGTCCCGGCCCAGATCCACCGCAACCGAGTCCAACCGCTTGTCCAGGCCGGCGAACATGTACTTGTCCAGACCGGAGGATATCTCCCCGATTGCCGCCGCGCCCAGTTCCAGCCATTCGCCCTTCAGCGAATAGTGGAAATCCATATAGGCCGGGATGCCCGCATAAACCGGCTCATAGGCCTTATCCAGCATCGGGTCGATCTCGGCCTGGACCTTGGCGGCTTCTTCCCCCGCCATGGCAAACCAGTGTTCTACCAGCGTCGCCTTCGCTTCGGCTTCGGCGGCGGTCTGTTTGGCGGCCTTGCCTTCACCCTCGGCGCCCTGCTTTGCCAGATGCCAGCTGGCCGCGAAGTGCAGTGCCAGCGTAACCAGCAGAAGGACCGCGATGGATCCCCAGAACCAGTACGACGCCTTCAGCCGCTTCGCGGCAGGCCTGCCGGAAGCTTGAGCGCGGTCTTTCGGGCTCGTGGGCATCATGCCTCTCTGTCGTAATGCGTGTCGATGAAATTAGTGACAACCACGCCCGCCCGCGCGGCAAGAAACCCGAACAACGCCGCATCGAGGTTGAACAGCCGGGCAACCAGCGGATAGTCGCGCAACTGCACCACCAGCCACAGCTTCGCCGCCTTGAACGCATAGCCAAAGGCCAGGACCTCGGCGATCCAGCCCCGCCTTTCCGGAAGCGCATCAAACCCCGACCGCACCGCCTCGGAAAACGTGGCGTTGAGCATCGAAAGGGGAACGCTCGTCGTCCGCCAGGAAACAAGGAACAGGACGATGGCGAAAGGGAGGCCCACCAGCCAGGCACTAGGCCCCAGGGTAAGTATCCGGTCGAACGGCGGCATGAAATGGCGACCAACGCCCCCCCTTGCCCAGAGAAACAGCCAGGCGGTCGAGAACACCAGCCCGAGCAGAACAGCTGCCTCGGCCGCCGGCATGTTCAACACCTGCCAGGCCAGGACGGGAACCAGCGTCCCCACCAGCAAGGTCGACGAGAAGAAGGCCAGGATCCGCCCGGACAACCAGTGCGACAGCCAGGACTCCGGCTTCAGCACAATCCCGCGTTCGGCCAGCCAGTGATCGATCACAAGCGACCAGTTCCCCAAGAAGATCATTGCGGCCAGCAGCAGAAGCCAAAGGACTGCCAAGTCTGAGAAGGCGTAACTTAACCGCCAGAGGTAAAGCAGAAGCCCCGAAAGGAGAGATGTTGCAAATGCGATGGAAAGGTTTCTCTTCATCCAATGCCTCAATCGCTCCCAAGGCTCGGTCATTGGGAGATTTTACAATGCAGCTTACGCGCGAGTAAATTCGGCGCAATAGCCTCTTTGCTGTGCCCGGCGAGGAGGATTGCCATCGAGTGACTCTGGTCCTAGCCTAACGAGCACCCAAATTTGAGCAACAGCGGGCTGACACCCGCCCGGAAACTGAAGATAGCCGCGTAAATTCTACGACCAAGTCTCCGCAAAACAGAGCGACTGCCCTTGTGAAGATGTGGCGGATGTCCAGAAGGCGGAGGGTCATTCCGAAGCGGCGGGACCGGTAGGCGCTGCCGTTGTCTGTCATGACCCGTTCGACGCAAATGCTCTGGTCGCGAAACCAACGCAGGGCATGCAAGAAAAACCGGTTGTGGTCTCCTTGCGCTCGTCCTCCAGCACCTCGACATAAGCGAGCCTTATCGCATCATCCACCGCGACATGGACGAAGTCCCAGCCCGCGCTGCGGCTGCGACTAGTCGTGCGTGTTTCGGTGGCACGGTGGCCGGGCTGGTCGAACCGCGCGAGCGTCTTGATATCGAGGCAGGTCATGACCAGGGAGCTGGAGTTCGGATATGATGAGACGGAGGTTCAGTCGTCAGTTCTAACTCTAGGCCGTCAGAGTGGTGACGGACCGTGATCGACCTCTAATCGTCGCTGACCGCCAGCTTTTCCCGCCTAACTGATCTGCTTGCCAGGTATTTGCGGCGGAGCAAGGCGAACGGCGGCTTTCGGGAATGCAGCAAAGCAGCATTCGTCGAGGCCGACCTTCCGCTCAGGGCCGAAAAGTGACGTTAGCCTGGTTTCACACTTCAGCATGAATTCCCCGCTTAGCATCGCGAACGCGCTGTGCAAGAATCGTCAAAAATGGGCAGCCTTGGCTCCCCGACAGATAAAGTTGTTAGTAGCTGTCATGTCGCCATCTTTGCAAACTGGCTGCACCATTCCATGCATTGCAAACTAATTGACAAAGTTTGCTGCGGCGTGCTCGATGATCCTGAAGCGGGCATGGGCCCGCGACTTAGGAAGCTGCCATGTCTTACCGCCCGCCAGAAACTTATGAAGAGCTGATCAAGCTGATCCACGACCGCTATGATGATATGAGCAAATCGTATCAAAAAATTGCGCTCTATCTCACGCAGAACCCCAATGATGTGGCGGTGCTGTCGGTCAACGCCATTGGGGCCAAATGCGGGATACATGCCTCCAGCTTCGTACGCTACGCCCAGTCCTTGGGCTACAAGGGGTTCAAAGAGTTACAGGCGGTATTTCAGCGCCGCCTGTCGACGGCCGCCCCGGGATTTGATGCGCGTGTGCGCGCTCTTGAAGCCGAACTTGGTGGCGCGAAGGAGGGAGAGCTTGGCTTTCTGGCAGAGCTTGTCGCGCGTGACGTTGCTTCGTTGCAGGATATGCTTGGCAATATGCAGGCGGGCGATCTGGCGGCAGCGGCAGAGCTGATGGAAAAGGCCGATACGATCTATCTGCTTGGTCAGCTCCGTTCGGCCCCGGTTGTCGAGTTGCTGCGCTATGTGTTGACAATGCTCGGCAAGCGGACCGTGCTGCTGGATGCCGGGGGCGGGTTGGCGACGCATATGGCGAAGGTGTCGCGTCCGAACGATCTGTTGTTCATCGTCTCGTTCCGTTTCTACGCCACCGAGGTGGTGAACGTTGCCGAGGAAACGGCAGGGCGAGGGGTGCCCATCGTGGCCATCACCGACAGCACGCTGTCGCCCTATGCAAAACTGGCGAAGGTTCTCTTCGCCGTACCAGAGCATGAATATACCTTCTCACGCTCGCTTGCGGCGCCGATGTGTCTTGCGCAGGCGCTTTGCGTCGTATTGGCCTCACGGGTGCAAAAGAACAACAGCGACCCGCGGATTCCGGTGGTGACCGGTCCTTGAGGGGGCGTGCTGCACTGTTGAAAAGGGGCGCAGATCGCGCCCCCTTTGGGTCAGTTTTGCAAGGTCAACGGGCCATCTGGCACGGGCATTCCAGCCGCGACCGCGCCCCAGACGGATTGGTCAAAGTTGACGATAGCCCCCGTCATAAGCCCCGCATCATCCGAGACCAGAAAGTTAACCGCGCGGGCCGCCTCATTCGGGTCGACCAGGCGCCCAAAAGGCAGCGCGGCCGCGGCTTTGGCTTCCCAGTCGGGGTCACCGCCTTCGGCTTGAATTTCCCGCTCATGGTCTGAGGCCATCCAGCCGACGTTCAACTGGTTGACGCGGATGCGATTGGCCATGACCGAAAAGGCCGTATTGGCCGTCAGCGTCGTCAGAGCCCCCTTGGATGCGCAATAGGCGTTGATAAAGGGCTGCCCCGCAAGCGCCGAGATCGAGCCGATGTTGCAAATAGCGCCCTGAATTCCCTTGGCAATCATAAGCTTGATCGCCTCTTGCATCAGAAAATAGGGGCCGCGGACATTGGTGGAAAACAGGGCGTCGAAGGTTTCCGGGCTAGTATCCAGAATCGTGCCACGCGCTGTTGAGGCGCCCGCATTCACCAGCACATCAATCCGCCCAAACAGACGGTCGGTTTCCGCAATGACCATGCGGCAGTCTTCGATTTGACCGAAATCTGCCTTTAGAAAGTGCGCCCAGATGCCATGCGCTTCGGCGATGTCACGGGCAACATGCGCCCCGCGATCCGCGTTGCGCCCGGTGATGACGATCCCCGCTGCACCTGCGGCCGCCAGTCTGCGGGCAATTGCGGCCCCCAGACCCTGTGTCGCCCCTGTGACGACGCAGATCTTGCCGTCCATCCGGTTCATTTGGCCACCTCATAGCCTGCCGCCGCCATCACTCGCAGGAGTTCCTTGTGGCCTTTGATCGCCATTTCAAGCGGCGGAGAGACCTTGGGATCCTGTTCGGCTTCGACGACGAACCAGCCTTCATAGCCCTTGCCGGCAAGCGCCTTGACGAGGGTTTCGAAATCAAGCGAGCCGTCCCCCGGAACGGTGAAGGCGCCTTTCACGACAGCATCAAGGAAGGACTCCTTGCTGCGATCTAGGGCATCAACCACAGGCCGCCGGATGTCTTTGGTATGGACATGGGTGATGCGCTTCCAATGGTTTTCGATGACGCGCAGATTGTCGCCCCCGGCAAAGGCCATGTGGCCCGCATCGAACAGAAGCGGCACAGAGGAGTGCTTCATGAACAGGTCAAGCTCTGCCTCGGTTTCAATCGCCGCCGCCATGTGATGGTGGTAGCTGATCGGCATGCCCTCACGCGCACACCAATCGGCAAAATCGCTGATCTTGCGACCATAGGCGGCGGTTTCGACCTCGGTCAGCTTCGGCTTGGTTGCAAGCGGGGCGGATTTGATGCCTTGCACCGAGCGCGCCGTTTCCCCGTAAACGATGCACGGTGCCTTGGCCGCCTTGAAGAAGGTCATTTGCTGGGCAATGCGGTCTTTTTCCACCTCGATGTCGCCATCAAGCAGCAGGCCCGAAAACCAACCGCCACAGACCGAGATGCCGAAGCGGTTCAGGATCGGGCCGAGTTCGGCCATATCCATTGGGAAGCGACGGCCCGTCTCCATCCCGGTGAAGCCCGCAACCGAGGCTTGGCGCAGGCATTCTTCAAGGCTTACATCATCCGAGAGCTCTGCAAGATCGTCATTCCACCACGCGATGGGGGCGATACCAAGTTTTGCTTTCATGTTCTTCTCACACTCCAACGCGCTGTTTTGCGCGGATTTCCTGTTGATGGGCGCGGGCTTTTTGCACGCTTTCCCGGTTCGACACCTCCGGTACGCCGACATCCCAATCGGCGTCGCCGGGAACCCAAGCATAGGCATCGGTCACGATCGAGATCACGGTGGTCCGGTCGTTTCCTTTTGCCCAGACCAAAGCCGCCTCCAGATCGGACAGGCTTTCGCAATGCCGCGATGCGGCCCCCATGGATGCAGCATGGGCGGCAAAATCAACATGCAGCGGGTTTTCGCGGTTCTGAATGCGGCAGTCTTTCAAGAGGTTGTTGAAGCCTGGAACGCCTTTGAACTGTTGCAACCGGCTGATGACGGCGTAGCCGCCATTGTCGCAGACGATAACAATCATCTTGTGGCCGGAAAGCACGGTTGAATAGATGTCAGAGTTCATCATCATATAGGTGCCGTCCCCCAGCATCACGATGGGCGTGCCACCGACGGCGCCGGGGCCTGCTTGGGCCATGGCGCAGCCCCAACCGGCAGCGATTTCATAGCCCATGCAGGAAAAGCCGAACTCCAGATCAAAGGTGTTGGGGGCTTTGACCCGCCAGCCTTTGGCCACCTCGCCGGGAATGCCGCCAGCAGCGGCGATCAGTGTATCGGTGTCTTCGGCCGATGCGTTCACAACATTCACAACCTGAGCATAGGTCGGGATCGGCGTGTTGGTCGGGGCTTGGTGTTGGTCAAGCAGCGCGTCCCATTCGGCAAACAGGGCCTTGGCGCGGGGCAGGTGATCTTCTGGTGCCTTCCACCCCGCCAGCACGCCATCCAGTTCTTCGACACATTCCAGTGCGTCACCGACCACAGCCAGCGCACGATGTTTCAGCGCATCGAAACGGGCGGCGTTGATGGCGATGAAACGCGCGTCCTGCGCAAAAGCGGTCCATGACCCTGTGGTGAAGTCTTGCAGGCGGGTCCCGATGGCAAGGATCACATCCGCCTCGGCGGCAAGGGCATTGGCCGAAGTGGACCCAATGATGCCGATGGGGCCAGCATGAACGGGGTGGTAATGCGTTAGCCCGCCCTTGCCGGCGATGGTTTCAACAACCGGAATACCGCGGGCAGCAGCAAACGCCGCAACCGCGGCCTCTGCGCCGGAATAGCGCACGCCGCCACCCGCAATGATGAGTGGCTTCTTCGCGGTTTTGAGAAGGGCTGCCGCTTCGGCCATCGCCCGGCGGTCGGGACGGGGGCGGGGGATGGCCCAAAGACGCGGCTCAAAAAAGGCCGCCGGGTAGTCGAACGCCAGTTCCTGCGTGTCTTGTGGCAAGGCGATGAAGGCCGGGCCGCAATCGGCAGGGTCCAGCATGGCGCCCACCGCCTGCGGCAGGGACGCGATAATCTGTGCCGGGTGACTGATGCGGTCCCAGTAGCGCGAAACCGACTTGAAAGCGTCGTTCACTGTGAGGCTGGGGTCGTTGAAATGCTCGACCTGTTGCAGCACGGGGTCGGGTAGACGATTGGTAAAGGTATCGCCTGCGATCAAAAGCACGGGCAGGCGGTTGGCATGGGCGGTGCCTGCGGCCGTGACCATGTTCAAAGCACCCGGCCCGATGGACGAGGTGGCGACCATGATCTGCCGCCGCCGTTTGGCCTTGGCAAAACCGATCGCGGCGAGTGCCATGGATTGTTCATTCTGGCCGCGCCAAGTGGGCAACTCGTCTTGCACCGCTTCCAGAGCCTCACTGAGGCAAGTCACGTTGCCATGGCCGAAAATGCCGAACACCCCACCGAACAACGGCACCCGCTGGCCGTCGATTTCTGTGACCTGCACTGTCAGCCATCGCACCAGGGCCTGCGCCACCGTCAGGCGAATCGTCGCGTGTTCCATTTGTCCCTCCTACCTCGGTCCGTGCCGAGATAATAATCTTGTGCATTGAGTATTGACAATAGATGTTTAACGCAATGAATATTGCAAATACTGAATCGGGAGGAACAAGATGATCCGGATCGCTGTGCTTGGCTGCGGGCGTATTGGTGTGATGCACGCAAACAACATCTCGGCGCACCCCCGCGCCACGCTGGCCGGTGTCTACGACATCTATGCGCCTGCTGCAGAAGCTGTTTCTGCGAAGACAGGGGCGCAGGTCTATCCCTCTGCTGAGGCTGTGTTCGCCGCAAAAGATGTGGATGCGGTGCTGATCGCAACGGCGACCGACACGCACGCGGACCTTTTGGAAATGGCGGTTGCGGCTGGAAAACCCGTGCTGTGCGAAAAGCCGATTGATCTTAGCCTTGCACGGGTGAACCGCTGTGCAACAACCATTGCAGGACGGTCGGTTCCGATCCAGCTGGGTTTTGTGCGCCGGTTTGATCCTGGCCATGCGGCGGTTCGCCGGGCCATTGTGGCGGGCGACATTGGTGAGTTGCACCAGGTCGTCATCACCTCGCGCGATCCCGGCATGCCGCCGCCCGCCTATACGGCTGTGTCCGGCGGTATATTGCGGGACATGACGATCCACGATCTCGACATGGCACGCTTCATCCTGGCCGAAGAGGTGACCGAGGTTTTTGCCACCGGCTCTCGGCTGGTCGATCCGGCGCTGATGGACAAACTTGGCGACTATGACACCGTCACTGTTGTGCTGAAAACTGCCTCGGGCAAGCAGGCGATCATCAACAATTCACGGCAGGCGGTCTACGGCTATGACCAGCGGGTCGAGGCACTTGGCACCAAGGGCATGGCGATTTCGGAAAATCGCCGGGCGCAGGAGATGACCTTGCATACCGCAGGTTTCACGGGCCGCGCCGATCCATTGCTGAATTTCTTTATCGAACGCTACCGCGAAGCCTTTGATGCCGAGATTTCGGAATTTGTCGATGCGGTCGAGACAGGCCGCGCCCCGTCGGTCGGGTTCGAGGATGGGCGGCTTGCCCTGGTTCTCGCCGAGGCGGCGCTGAAGTCTATCGTTGAGGGTCGCGTTGTGGCCGTGAAGGAGATTGTCTGATGTATGCGCGTTTTGGCCTTTTCATCGACGGGGCTTGGCGGGCCAGTGCCGATGGCGCCACCGCGCCCGTCTTTAGCCCGGTCACCGAACAGTCGCTGGGCGATTGCCCGGTTGCTTCGGCCGCCGACACCGAGGCCGCGCTGGCATCAGCCGAGGCTGGGCTTGCCGCTTGGGCCACGACTGCGGCCTTTGACCGGGCCGACGCGCTGCACCGCATCGCCGACGAAATGATCCGCCGCGCGGATGAGGCGGCCCGGATGATCAGCCTTGAAACCGGCAAACCCATCGCGCAGGCAGGGCGGGAATGGGCGCTCAGCATCGATCAGTTCCGCTGGTATGCCGAAGAGGCCCGTCGCATCTATGGCCGCATCGTCGAATCCCGTGTTCCGGGTGGCCGATTCGAGGTGCATCACGAGCCTGTCGGTATCGTGGCGGCCTTTACCGCTTGGAATTTTCCCGCAGCCCTGATCGCGCGCAAGGTGGCTCCCGCCTTGGCCGCAGGCTGTTCCATCATCGTGCGCCCGTCGACGCAAACGCCGGGCGTGGCGATGGTGATGGTTGACTGCGTTCGGGCGGGCGGGTTGCCCCCCGGCGCGGTCAACCTGGTTGTCGGGCCAACGGGTGCAACCTATGCGCCGTTGATGGCCGCCAAATCGGTGCGCAAAGTGTCGCTGACCGGATCGACCCGCGTTGGCCAGCAAATGATCCGCGATGCGGCGGCAACGCTGAAGAAAGTGTCGATGGAACTGGGCGGCAATGCCCCGGTCATCGTCTATGATGACGCCGATCTCGAGGCGTGCCTGAATGTGGCCGTGCCGACCAAGTTCGCCAATGCGGGCCAAGTTTGCGTGACAGGTGACCGGTTCTACGTTCACGACAGCCTCCATGAGGCTTTTGTGAACGGTTTCGTGAAACGGGCCAGGGCGATCAAGCTGGGGGATGGATTGGACCCAAGCGTTGGTATGGGGCCGCTCATCAACGGTGGCCGATTGGCTGAGATGGAGAAGATCGTGGCTGGTGCGGTGGCAGCGGGGGCCAAGGTCGCTGCGGGCGGTGCGCGGGCCGCAGGCTTCAATACCGGGCATTTCTTCGAGCCGACAGTGCTGACGGGCTGCACAGATGATATGGCGGTGATGCGCGACGAAAACTTCGGCCCCATCGCAGCGATCAGCCGCTTTGCCAGCGAGGATGAGGTTCTGGCTCGGGCGAATGCCAGCGACATGGGGCTGTCGGCTTATGCATTCACCACCAATCCGGCCCGCGCAAGACGGACGGTTCAGGCGCTGAAAGCGGGGATGGTTGGGATCAACTCATTCGCCATGGCCGCCTCCGAGGCGCCCTTTGGCGGTACCAACCATTCCGGCATGGGCCGTGAGGGGGGGAGCGAAGGCATCCGCGATTACCTTGACGTCAAATCCAGCCAGATGGTGTGGTCATGATCCCGAACAAGCTAAAGGCCCTGTGGGCTGACGGAAAGCCGACGATCAACGGGTGGTGCAGCATCGGCAACCCGTTCACTGCCGAGATCATGGCGGCGCAAGGGTTCGACAGCATCACCATCGACATGCAGCACGGCGCCTTGGACTACAGTTCTGTCCTGCCGATGTTTCAGGCCATGCGGGCCAGTGGGGCCACGCTGATGGCCCGCGTGCCGTGGCTGGAGCCGGGCATCATCATGAAGGCGCTGGATGCCGGCGCTTACGGCATCATCTGCCCCATGGTGAACACGGCCGAAGATGCGGCGCGGCTGGTCAGCTACATGCGCTATCCGCCGCATGGCCAGCGTAGCTTTGGCCCGACGCGGGTGTCATTTGCTGCTGGCGCGAACTATGCGGGCGAGGCGAATGACAACATGCTTGCCTTTGCGATGATCGAAACCGCCGAGGGCATGGAAAACCTTGAGGCGATTGCCGCCACGCCTGGTCTTGATGGTCTTTACGTTGGCCCGGCAGATCTGACTCTGTCGCTGACCGGGGGGCGCCTGGCCCCCGGGTTTGATCGCGAAGAGCCGGAAATGATTGCCGAGCTGCACACCATTGTGGCGGCCTGCAAAAAGAACGGTATCCGGGCGGCCTTGCATTGTGGAACGCCGGATTATGCCGCCCGGGCCATTGGCTGGGGCTTTGACATGACCACGGTTGGCGGGGATTCGCGGTTTCTTGCTGCGGCGGCAGGAGCGGCGGTGGCGGGGTTCCGTAAGCTGACAGAGACAGCCGCAACCAAGTCAGAAAAGGGGGCCTATTGATGCCGCATATCCTTGTTGCGGGTAAGTTGCACCCGTCGGGTCTTGCGCTGTTAGAGGGCGCAGCGGGTGTCACCTATACCCATGTCGAGGAGATCAGCGAAGCAAGCTATGCGCCGCAGATGGCGCAGGCGGATGCCGTTGTGATCCGAACCCAACCGATGACAGCGGCGACTGTGGCTCGCGGGACCAAGCTGAAGATCGTGTCGCGCCATGGCGTGGGCTATGATGCTGTGGATGTCACGGCCCTGAACGCCCGCGGTATTCCGCTTTGCATTGTGGGGGATGTGAACTCGGTTTCGGTGGCCGAACACTGCATGATGCTGATCCTTGCCAGTGTGAAAAGGCTAGTGCGGGCGGACGCGTCGGTGCGAACAGGCCCATGGGGCTGGCGCAACAAGCTGGAGGCCGGAGAGGTCGCGGGCAAGCGGTTGTTGATCATTGGCTACGGCCGGATCGGTCGGCATCTGGCGCGCATGGCCGCCCCGTTCGGGATGGAGGTGCGCGCTCTGGATCCCTTCTTGCAATCGCAAGGCTGGCCAGAGGGCGAGGTGAGGCCAGTTGCCGATTTGGGCGAAGGTCTTGCTTGGGCCGATATCATTTCCGTGAACCTGCCAAAGGCGGATCATCCGATCCTTGGCGCGGCCGAGATTGCCGCGATGAAACGCGGGTCTATCATCATCAACACCGCGCGCGGTGGGGTGGTGGATGAAGCGGCTTTGGCGGCAGGGCTGGCCAGCGGTCAGATCGGTGCAGCGGGTATTGACGTCTTCGATGCCGAACCGCCAACATCGGAGCATCCGCTTTTGTCCTTCGATCAGGTCATCTTGACCCCGCATATCGCCGGGCTGACCGCTGAGGCGGCGGAACGTATGGCGGTTGCCTCGGTGCAAAACGTGCTGGATTTCTTTGCCGGTCAGCTTGATCCGGCGCTTATCGTCAATGCAGCCGCGCTGGGCGGCGTGAAGGAGCTTGTGAAATGATCAAACCGAAACTTCGCATCGGCCTCATTGGCACCGGCTTCATGGGCAAGGCGCATGTCTTCGGCTTTGCCTCTGCGCCGCGTGTCTTCGATCTGCCCTATGAGCTGGAACTGCATACCGTTGCCGATGTGACGGCTGAGGCCGCCGCGCGCGCCGCCGCCGCCTTTGGCTTTGCCCATGCCACGACCCGCTGGCAGGACATCATCGACAACCCCGAGATCGATGTGGTGGACATCACGGCGCCAAATGCCCTGCACAAGGAAATGGCCTTGGCCGCGATCCGGGCGGGCAAGCATGTCTATTGCGAAAAGCCACTCGCGCCTTTGGCGCAGGATGCCTACGAAATGGCCCTTGCCGCCGAGGCCGCGGGCGTGAAGACGCAGGTCGGGTTCAACTATCTGTGCAACCCAATGCTGGGC
Organism: uncultured Paracoccaceae bacterium; assembly: GCA_937927675.1. Classification (GTDB taxonomy): domain Bacteria; phylum Pseudomonadota; class Alphaproteobacteria; order Rhodobacterales; family Rhodobacteraceae; genus Tabrizicola_A. The sequence continues at coordinate 12,553 of CALBSG010000132.1, forward strand.
CTTGCGCGTGAGATGATTGCCGCGGGCGAATTGGGCGAAATCCGCGGCTATCGCGGTATTCACTGCGAAGATTACATGGCCGATTCAGGCGGGGCTTTCACTTTCCGCCATGATCCGGCAGGGGGCGGGGCGCTGGCCGATATCGGGTCTCATGCTCTGGCCACGGCGGAATTCCTGTGCGGGCCGATCACCCGCGTGATGGGCGATTGCGTGACCATGATCGGCAGTCGTCCGGACGGCAAAGGCGGCAGCCGCAAAGTGGAGGTGGACGATGTCGGTCGTGCCTTCCTGCGCTTTGAAAATGGGGCCACGGGCAGCGTTGAGGGCAATTGGATCGCCACCGGCCGTAAGATGCAGCATGACTTTGAAATCTACGGTACCAAAGGCGCTCTGGCCTTTAGCCAAGAGCATTTCAATGTGCTGCATTTCTTCAGCACCGCCGACGCCAAGGGCCGCCAAGGCTTCCGCCGGATCGAAGCTGGCCCTGATCACGCGCCCTATGGTCTGTTCTGTGTCGCGCCGGGGCACCAGTTGGGCTTCAACGATCTCAAAGCGATCGAAGTGGCGGGTTACGTAAACGCCATTGCCGACAAAGCGCCAGAGCCGTTCAACTTTCGCAAGGGGCTACGGATTCAGACGCTGGTGGAAACCATCCAAACCTCTGCGCGCGAAGAGCGCTGGATCGACGTCAAATGACACTCGGGGTCGGCGTCATCGGATTGGGCGTGATGGGGGCCGAACATCTGCGGCTGTTGCGCGAAGAAACGGCAGGCGTTGTGGTCACAGCCGTTTGTGACGCCGACGCGCAGCGGGCAGGGCATTTAGCGCATGGGGCCGAGGTCTTTGCCGATCCCTTGGCCTTGATCGCGTCGGACAGGGTAGATGCGGTGGTCATCGCCTCGCCCGATGCCACGCATGCCGGGTTGGCCTTGGCCTGTCTTGCGGCCAAGAAGCCAGCGCTTTGCGAAAAGCCGTTGGCAACCAGTGCTGCCGAGGCGCTGCGGATTGTTGACGCCGAAGTCGCGCTCGGCCGCAGACTGTTGCAGATTGGTTATATGCGACGCTTCGACCCGGCTTATGCCGAGATGAAGCGCGCCACCGATGCCGGAGAAATTGGCGATCCTGTCCTGCTGCATAATGTGCATCGCAATGCCTCTGCGCCTGACTGGTTCACCGGGCCAATGGCGGTGACGAATTCCTTCGTGCATGAGATCGACATCAGCCGTTGGCTGCTGGATTGTGAAATGCACACGGCAATCGTACACGCCGCGCCCGGTGGGGATCCCCTGCTGATCACGATGGAAACTGACAAGGGCGCGGTGGTGTCCACCGAGGTCTTTATGAACGCCCGGTATGGCTACCATGTGCATGCGCAGATGGTCGGGCGGATCGGCACGGTCCAGATGGTGCAGCCCTCGATGACCATGACCAACAATGCCTTGCGCCATGGGCATTCCTACCCGGAAAACTGGGTGCCGCGTTTCCGCGATGCGTATCGCGTGCAGATGAATGCTTGGGTGCGGTCGATTGAAACCGGCAGGCCGGTAGGGGCCTCGGCATGGGACGGATATGTTGCAACAGCTGTTGCAGAACAGGTCGTCACCGCATTGCAGACAACGTCCAAGGTCACGCTCCGCCTCGGTGCACGCCCGGGCCTTTACGCCTGAACCTGGCACATTCTTAAGGAACCCAAAATGTCGATCCGTTTTGCCGTGAACCGTACCTGTGCGCCACATCTGCCCCTCAGCGCGTTTATTGCACTGGCGGCCGCCTCTGGCGTCAAAGCGGTCGAGATCCGCAACGATATCGAAGGGCGCGAGTTTGCCGATGGCACGCCTGCGCGCGACGTGCGCGCACAGCTGGATGCGGCGGGGCTTGCTGTGGCCTCGGTGAACGCCCTTCAACGCTTCAACGAATGGACGCCCGCGCGGGCAAAAGAGGCCGAGGCGATCATTTCCTACGCCGCGGCGCTGGGCGCGCCGGGGGTTGTTCTGTGCCCGGTTCACAACGAAGACCACGGTTGGTCTGCGCCAGAGGCGGAACGCAACCTGCGCAATGGGCTTAAAAATCTCGCACCCATCCTGCGGGATCATGGGGTTACGGGCTATGTCGAACCCCTTGGAATGAAGGGTTCTACGATGAAGCGGCAGGACATGGCCGTCGCCGCGGTGTCTGATATCGACGGCTGGGATGCCTATGCGCTGTGTTTTGATACGTTCCAATATTTCCGTTGTGGCGATACGGCGCTTTTCCCTGACCTCATCGCGCTGGCACATATGTCAGGCATCTCACGCCCCGACCTTGGGCCTGCCGAACTGACCGAGCCGGATCGTGGGTTGATCTTCATTGATGACCGCGTGGACAATATCGGCCAGCTGCGAAAGCTGATCGCGGCAGGCTATTCGGGGTTCGTGTCGATGGAGCCGTTTAACCCGGCTGTGCAACAAGACCCAGAGCTGCTGTCCCGGCTGCGCGCCAGTCTGGAATATGTGGCCGCTCTTTTGTCAAAATCCGCCTAAGCGATAATCGTCAATGAACGGGCCGTATCCCAAGTCCTTGGGCTGCGGCCGCATGGGGTCAGGTTTGCAATGGCATTGCAAGGAAAATTGCTAAAAACAAAAATTGACAAATCATACAGAACTGCATTTCATGTTTGCAGGCGACAGTCGCCGGCCGGCCAGAGGAGCCGGTGATTCCATGGGAGGAATACGAATGAAAAAGACCCTTCTGCTTGCATCCGTTGCGGTGGCAAGCCTGACTTCTGCCGTGTCGGCTGCCGACCTGAAGGTTTGCGTAAGCTGGTCGAACTTCCGCGAAGAACGCTGGAAGACCGACGAGGCCGCGATCAAAGGTGCTTTGGATGCTGCGGGTGCCGAATACATCTCGGCTGATGCGCAAACCTCGGCATCAAAGCAACTTGCTGACATTGAAGGCATGATCACACAGGGCTGTTCGTCGCTGATCATCTTGGCGCAGGACTCGGCCTCGATCGGGCCGGCTTTGGATGCGGCCGAAGATGCGGGGATCCCGGTGGTCGGCTATGACCGTATGATCGAAGATCCGCGCGCCTTCTATCTGACCTTTGACAACGTCGAAGTGGGTCGCATGCAGGCGCGTGGTGTTTTGGCCGCAGCGCCGAAGGGCCGCTATGTCATGATCAAAGGCTCGCCCGTTGACCCGAACGCAGACTTCCTGCGCGGTGGCCAGCAAGAGGTTCTGCAGGCGGCGATTGACGCCGGTGATATCACCATCGTTGGCGAAGCCTATACCGAAGACTGGCAGCCGGCGAATGCTCAGAAAAACATGGAGCAGATCCTGACCGAGACGAACAACGGCGTCGACGCCGTGGTTGCCTCGAACGACGGGACCGCTGGCGGCGTTGTCGCGGCGCTGACCGCCCAAGGCATGGCGGGTATTCCGGTGTCGGGTCAGGACGGCGATATGGCCGCTTTGAACCGCGTCGCCCTTGGCACCCAGACGGTTTCGGTCTGGAAAGACAGCCGTGCGCTTGGCAAGGCTGCGGGTGAGATCGCTGTCGCTCTGGCCAGTGGCACTGCAATGGATGCCGTCGAAGGATCGGCCAAGTTCACCTCGCCCGGCGGCAAGGAGCTGAATTCGGTGCTGCTGAAGCCGGTTCCGATCACCAAAGAGAACCTCAACGTTGTTCTCGATGCGGGCTGGATCAGCAAGGAAACGCTGTGTGCGGGCGTCTCGGGCGTCGCGGTCTGCGAATAAGACATCTGACATGACGATTGCGGCGTCCCGGGTTCCGGGGCGCCGCGCATAACGGACGGGCAGGGCGCAAGGCCGGCTCGAGGGGAGGGAGATCAAAATGACTGACACTGGGCAGGCCGTCGCTGCGCCCGCGCAAAAGCGCAGTATTATCGACACGCTGGAACTGGATGTTCGGCTGCTCGGTATGCTGGTGGCCTTTGCCGCGATTGCGGTTGTCTTTACCATCTGGACGGGCGGCACCTTTGTAAGCCCGCGCAACGTTTTCAACATCTCGGTTCAGGCCGTTCCGGTGGCCGTCATGGCCTGCGGCATGGTCTTTGTGATCGTTGCCCGGCATATCGATCTTTCGGTTGGGTCGATGCTGGCCATGTGTTCCGCCGTGATGGCGATGTGCCAAGCCTATTGGTTGCCGAACATGATGGGGCTCGACTATGGCAGCCCGATCATCCTTGTGGTGACGATCCTTGTCGGTTTCGTCGTCGGCACGGGCATGGGCGCCCTGACCGGCTGGCTGGTGGGATATCAGCGGATTCCTTCCTTTATCGTGACGTTGGGCGGGCTTTTCGTCTGGCGCAACGTGAACTGGTACACGACGAATGGGCAGTCGGTGTCGCTGACCGATCCGAACCTTTTGATGTTCGGTGGCACCGAGGGCGTGCTGGGCGCGCCGGTCAGCATGATCCTTGGTGTTGTCGCATCGGTGGCGGCAGTCATGGCGCTGTATTCGGCCCGCAAGAACAAGCTGAGCCACGGCTTTGTGGTGAAACCGCTTTGGGCCGAAGGGGTGATGATGGGTCTTGTGGCCGGTGCGATCATGTTCTTTGTCACTTGGTTGTCGCGTTATCCGGTGCCTGCGGCAAAGCTGAAGCGCCTGTTCGAAGCGCGCGGCGATGTCATGCCCGAGGGCTACACGGCAATGCATGGTCTGCCAATCTCGGTCATCATCCTGATCATCGTCGCAGTCAGCATGACGGTGATTGCCCGCAAATCACGCTTTGGCCGCTATATCTTTGCAGCAGGCGGAAACCCCGATGCGGCAGAGTTGTCGGGGATCAACACCCGGGCCCTGACGGTGAAGATCTTTGCGCTGATGGGGTTCCTGTGCGCGCTTGCCGCCCTGATCGCCCAAGCCCGCCTGCAAAGCCACGGCAATGACATCGGCATGCTGGAGGAATTGCGCGTCATCGCCGCGGCGGTGATCGGCGGCACGGCGTTGGCGGGTGGGGTCGGTACGATCTATGGCGCGGTGCTTGGGGCGCTTATCATGCAATCCTTGCAATCGGGCATGGCCATGGTTGGCGTGGACACGCCCTTTCAGAACGTGGTGGTGGGGCTTGTTCTTGTCATCGCCGTCTGGGTCGACATCATCTACCGCAAGCGCATGGGGCTGACGAAATGAACATTGCAGCACGTAATCAGGCACAAACGCCCCTTGTCGAGATGCGCGACATCTCGATCGCCTTTGGCGGCGTCAAAGCCGTGGATCATGTCTCGATCGACCTTTATCCCGGTGAGGTTGTCGGCCTTTTGGGCCATAACGGGGCTGGGAAATCCACGCTGATCAAGATCCTTGCCGGGGCCTATCAGGCCGACCATGGCGAAATCCTGATAAGCGGTGAAAAGGCTGAAATCCGCAACCCGCGTGATGCCCGCGCCTATAACATCGAGACGATCTACCAGACGCTGGCGCTGGCCGATAACCTTGATGCCGCCTCGAACCTGTTCCTTGGCCGTGAAATTATGTCCCATGGCCTTGTGAACGACGCCAAAATGGAGGCGGAGACGCGGAAAATCATGGGTCGGCTGAACCCGAATTTCCGCAAGTTCAACGTGCCGGTGTCGGCCCTGTCGGGCGGTCAGCGCCAGTCGGTTGCCATTGCCCGCGCGGTGTATTTCAACGCCAAGATCCTGATCATGGACGAACCGACCGCAGCACTTGGTCCGCACGAGACGCAAATGGTGGCCGAGCTGATCCAAGAGCTGAAAGCGCAGGGTTTGGGCATTTTCCTGATCGAACACGACATTCACAACGTCATGAAGCTGTGCGACCGTGCTTCGGTGATGAAAAACGGCCAGCTTGTCGGCACGGTAAATGTCAACGAGGTGACGGATGACGACATCTTGGGCATGATCATCATGGGCAAGAAACCGGCCCATCTGGCGGCCTGACGGATGCGCCTTTGGGCGCATCTTCCCAACCCGGAGGATTGCCATGATACGCTATGCCGTCGTAGGCGCAGGCTGGATTTCGCAAGAAGCCTTCATGCCTGCGGTTGCCTTGACCGGAAATTCCTGCATGCAGGCCATCGTGTCGGGCAGTCCTGACTTGGCCGGCGAACTGGCCACGTTTCATGGCGTGCCAGAGATTGTCGGCTATGACGGCTATGACGACCTGCTGGCAAGCGATCGCATCGATGCGGTCTATATCGCCCTGCCAAACTCGATGCATGCGGACTACACGCTCCGTGCCTTGCGAGCCGGCAAGCATGTGATGGTGGAAAAGCCTCTTGCCACGACGCTTGCGGAAAGTGAGGCGATGGTCGCTGCGGCCAAGGATACCGGCGCCTTCCTGATGACCGCATATCGGTTGCACAATGAACCAGGCACCCATGCCATGATCGAAGCGGTCCGCTCTGGTCAGATTGGCGAGCCGGTCTATTTCGCGTCAACTTTCGGCTTCCAGTCTCAGCTTGGCAATCATCGCCTCAAGGCGGGCCACTGGGGCGGGGCGCTGCCCGATGTCGGCGTCTATTGCTTGAACGCCGCGCGTCATGTGTTTGCCGCAGAGCCTGTCGCCGTCCAGGCCATGGCAAGCCGCCCACCAGGCGACTCGCGCTTTGCCGAGATTGATGCCAGCCTTGCCGTGACGCTGAAATTCCCTGGCGAGCGGTTGGCACAGTTCTTTTGTTCGTTCGGCTCTGGCGTCTCGGAATCCATTCGGATCATCGGATCGACGGGGGAACTGATCCTTGATCCGGCGTTCAAGTTCGATTCAGTTCTGCGAATGACACTTCGCGCCGGGGGCACAGACACCAACACAACCTTTCCACAGGTCGATCACTTTGCCGGTCAGATTGCCTATTTTTCCGACTGTATCCTCAACCAATCCCCACCAGAAGCCGATGGTGAGGAAGGGCTTGCGGACATGCGCGCGCTTCTGGCGATCGACGAGGCCGCGAGGACAGGCGAGACCGTTTGCCTCGAACCGCGACAATTCAAAGCCGGTGTCCAGCCACAGATGCGGCGCGCATTTGCACCGACGACGAGACGCCTTGTGCTTTGAAATCAGTTGGGGGTCACTTGGACAGGTTCGACAGCGCGGCAGGTGAGAGCTTACAGCCAGTCCTTTTTTGATGGCAGGCTTAACCTCGTCCGAACAGGCGCCAACATGAAACTCTGTCGGACCGACAGCGGTCTATCGACCATGAAGGCTGAACGCTAACATGGCAACTGGCTCCCTCGCTAGAATTCCAAAACCTGAATAGCCCCATGTTTCGTGGACGCCTACGTCGCTAATTTTGAGGCAAGGAGGCCATTATGGGCACAGGGAACTAAACTGACCAATTCAAGCAGGAGTTCTTGGTGCAAATCAGCATACTCCCCCAATCCACGCTCTCCAACGGCGCAATCAACGGATAGTCGTCCGCCACGTTCCACGCCACGGTGGGGGAAGTGGTGGTGGAAACGCATTATCTATCCGCAATAAATGCTAGATAATCAATCTGCTATTTGGGGGAAGTGGCAGCCCGTAGGGGAGTCGAACCCCTCTTACCTGGTTGAAAACCAGGTGTCCTAACCGATAGACGAACGGGCCACTGGGGCGCTTCCTAAAGTCAGCGCCGCCCATGCGCAAGGGGCAAAATTGACAAAATCGTTCGGTTCACCCGTCGATTTTTGCCCCGATGATGGCGATGGCCTGCTGATAGACCGTGGCGGCGTTCCACTCCTTAATGACGGCAAAGTTCGGCTCGCCCTCTTGATAGCCCGCACCCGGACGCCAGCCTTTGGCGGCAAGGTAATTTGCCGTCGTCGCCAAGGCATCCGCCTGTTGGCCAAGGTCTATCCGCCCGTCGCCATTGCCATCGACGCCATAGGTCAGAGCATTGCCCAGAAGAAACTGCGTGTGGCCCCATTCGCCGTGCTTGGCCCCGATGGTCTGGCTCGAGATTGAGCCGCGGTCGACCAGTTTCAGCCCGCCAATCAGATGCGGGCGGAAAAACGCGGACCGGCGGCAATCCCAAGTCAGCGTCGCGATGGCGGAAATCACGTTGCTGTCGCCCATGAAGCCGCCAAAGCCGGTTTCCATACCGTGAATCGCCAAAAGCACCCCGGCCGGTACGCCGTATTGCGCCTCAAGACTGGTGAAAAGCGGCGCGTTCTTGGCCTTGCGGCCTTTGCCTTGCGACGCGATCGTGTCGCCGCCACGCACTTCCATGAACTTTGCCAGCGAATATTTGAAACTTTTCTGGTTGCGGTCCGCTGCGATGGTGCCTTTGGAATAGCTTGCCGCCATCAGCGCCGCTATCCCGGCCTCTCCCACACCTTCGGCCCGCGCCTCTTGTGCCATGGTTGATTTCCAATCCTCGAACCCGGCCGAGGTGTCGCCACAGGGGGCTGCGAGGGCAGGCAGCGCAAGGCTTAGAAAAACGGCGGCGGACAGAAGCGGGCGCAGGAGCACGGGAGAAACACCTTGTGATGAACTTTTGCGGCAGTGTAGCGGGCCATGCGGGCAAGGCAAGCCGCGCAATGGTCGGCGCGCCGCGCGGCACACGCAGGTGTGATCCTGCGTCAAAATATTGATCTTTGGGGGAAGAAGTGGCAGCCCGTAGGGGAGTCGAACCCCTCTTACCTGGTTGAAAACCAGGTGTCCTAACCGATAGACGAACGGGCCACGCTGTCTGTGAGGCGCTGTTTAGAGAGGCCTTCACCGACTCGCAAGAGGAAAAATCACGCGATTGCCGCGTCTTCGAGCCGAAGTTGAACTTTTGTACGCCCGCCCCAGTGGTTCAACTCCAACCGACCCACAAGATGAAAGCGGTTATGGCCAGGGTTTTCCAACGCGGGACCAAGCGGGCCATCGAAGGCCCCGAAGGCAACCGCGTCAAACCGGGCCCCCGCGCCGTCGCTGACGGACAGGCGCAGATGGGTGTCGCCCATGCGGCGGGCGCTGACGGCGACGTCGGAAAAGGCAAAGCGCGGGGCAGGGGCTTGGGCGCCAAAGGGGCCAGCGGCCTCAATCTGTTCTACCAGCGCGGGCGTCACCGCCGAAGGCATGAGGAGACTATCGACGGCCAGATCGCGCGGGCCTTCGATCCCGGCCCCTTGGCGGGCCAAAAGCTCGGCCAGTCGGGCCATGGCGGGTTCCAACTGATCTTGGGCCACCGTCAGACCGGCAGCCATCTTGTGACCGCCGCCTTTCAGCAAAAGCCCCTCTGCTGCCACGCGCTGCACGGCCGCCCCAAGATCAACCCCGCTGACCGAACGGGCAGAGCCTTTTCCCACGCCGCCTTCCAGTCCGATCACCACGGCGGGGCGGTGCGTGGCTTCTTTCAGCCGCGCGGCAACGATGCCAACGACGCCGGGATGCCAGCCTTCGCCGGCAGCCCAGACCAAGGGGCCGTCAAGGCCCCGCATCTCGGCCTGCGCCATGGCTTCGGCGCGGACCGCTTCGGTGATTTCGCGGCGTTCCGTGTTCAATTCATCCAGTCGTGCGGCCATGGCTGCCGCCTCGGCGGGGTTGTCGCAAGCCAAGAGCCGAGCGCCAAGATCGGCCTGCCCAATACGCCCGCCCGCATTGACGCGGGGACCAAGCACAAAGCCAAGCGCATAGGCGGTGGGCGCCTGATCCATGCGCGAGATGTCGGCCAGCGCAGTCAGGCCGACCCGTTCGCGCCGGGCCATCACCTTCAACCCTTGACGCACGAAGGCCCGGTTGAGGCCAATCAGCGGGGCGACGTCGGCCACGGTCGCCAGCGCAACCAGATCAAGAAGTCCCATGATATCAGGGCCTTGCGTGCCTTTGTTGCGCAGCTGTCGATTGGCTTCAACCAGCATCAAAAACACCACGCCCGCCGCACAAAGATGCGCGAGATCGCCGCTTTCGTCCTGCCGGTTGGGGTTCACCACGGCATAGGCCGGGGGCAGGGTTTCTGCGCCAAGGTGATGGTCCAGCACCACGACATCACAGCCTGCCGCCGCGATCGGATCATGGGACAGCGTGCCACAATCGACGCAGACGATCAGATCATGCTCGGCCCCCAGCGCCTGCATCGCAGGAACATTCGGACCATAGCCTTCGTCGATACGGTCCGGAATATAAAGCGTGGCCTTGGCCCCCATGGCGCGCAGCCACAGGATCAACAGCGCGGCCGAAGACCCGCCATCGACATCATAATCGGCAAAGATGGCAATGCGCTGACGCCCCGTCAGCGCCTGCAAGAAACGGGCCGCCGCGCGCTCCATGTCTTTCAGCACCAAGGGATTGGGCAGCAGATCACGCAGGGCGGGGTTGAGAAACCCCTGTGCATCTTCGGGGGCGACGGCGCGGGCCACAAGGATCTGGCAGATGGCCGGGGGCAGGCGGGTGATTTGCGCCATGGCCTCGGCCTGACGCTCGGCTTCTAGGCCGGGGCCGACCCAGCGGCGCCCGGTCAGGGAATTCGTAACATTCAAAAAGGCGCGGGTGGTTGTCATCAACGGGTTCTCCTCGGGCGCCTTCGGTGTCGCGTCGGCCACCCCGCGCGATGGGCGGGGTGGCCAAGGTGACGCGTTATTTCACCGGGCTGCGATAGCTCATCCGCCGCACCGAGCCGGTTTTCGACCGCATCAGCAGGGTTTCAGTTGTGACCCAGCCGGGTTCGCGCTTGATCCCCGACAGGATGGAGCCGGTGGTGACGCCGGTTGCGGCAAAGATCACATCAGCCGTTACCATCTCGTCGCGGGTATAGATGCGATTCAGATCGGTGATGCCGGCCTTTTTGGCGCGGGCCTTTTCGTCATCATTGCGGAACAAAAGCTTGCCGTAAATCTGCCCGCCCATGCATTTCAGGGCCGAGGCCGCCAGCACCCCTTCGGGCGCGCCGCCCGAACCCATATACATGTCGATGCCGGTGATCTCGCTTTCGGCGCAATGGATCACGCCGGCCACATCGCCATCGGTGATCAGCCGGATCGCTGCCCCGGTAGAGCGGACTTCCTCGATCATGGCTTCATGCCGCGGGCGTTCCAGAATGCACACGGTGATATCTTCGGGCGCGCAGCCCTTGGCATGGGCCAGCGCCCGCACCCGTTCGGCGGGCGACATATCCAAGGTCACGGTATCCACGGCATAGCCGGGGCCGATGGCCAGCTTTTCCATGTAAACGTCCGGCGCATGCAAAAGCGTGCCGCGTGGGGCCATGGCTATCACGGTCAGCGCGTTCGGCATGTCTTTGGCCGTCAGCGTGGTGCCTTCCAAGGGGTCCAGCGCGATATCCACCGCCGGGCCTTTGCCGGTGCCAACCTCTTCGCCGATGTAGAGCATCGGGGCCTCGTCACGCTCGCCTTCGCCGATCACCACGACACCCGCGATGTCGAGAAGGTTCAGCTGGTCGCGCATGGCGTTGACGGCGGCCTGATCGGCGGCCTTTTCATCGCCGCGCCCGACGAGGCGGGCCGAGGCGAGGGCTGCGGCCTCGGAAACCCGGGCAAGGCCGAGGGAAAGCAAGCGGTCCTGAAAATCCTTGGCGTCGGCCATCTTGGGCATCCTTGAAGCATGGGGTTGCCCCCCGTGTAGCGGGCCAAAGGCCCGGGCGGCAAGGGGGGTTGCGCTAACGCGGGGCCGTCAGACGTCCTCGATGCGCAGGGCGACCGGCGCGCCGACCAAAACGCCGGTGGCGGCAAAGCGGCCCATGGCGTGGTCAATGTCGTCGCGGCTGGCCTTATGGGTCACGATCAGCACCGGGGCATTGGTGCCTTCATGGCCATATTGGCGCATCTGATCGATAGAGACCCCGGCCTCGCCCAGACAGGTGGCGATTTTCGCCAAGGCGCCGGGTTTGTCCAAAAGCGTCATGCGCAGGTAATAAGAGGCGGGGGTCGCTGATTTTGCCGGGGTGGCGTCGGCCAGCGTGGCGGCAGGCTGACCAAAGGTCGGCAGCCGCAAGCCGCGCGCAAGGTCGATCACATCGCCCATTACGGCGCTTGCGGTTGGCCCCATGCCAGCGCCGGGGCCACGCATCACGATCTGGCCAACGCTGTCGCCTTCCAGCACGACCATATTGGTGCCGCCCTGCAGCTGACCCAAGGGGTGCGAGGCCGGCACAAGGCAGGGCGTCATCCGCTGTTCCAGCCCGCGGCCGGTCATCTGCGCGACGCCCAGAAGTTTGATACGGTAGCCCATATCCTCGGCCAGACGGATATCGTCGATGGACACCTTGCCGATGCCTTCCAATTCTACCGCGCCAAACGACACTTTGGTGCCAAAGGCGATGGAGGCGAGAAGGCTGAGCTTGTGGCCCGCGTCGATCCCGCCGACGTCCAGATTGGGATCGGCTTCCAGATAGCCCAGCTGCCGGGCCTCTTCGAAAACGGTTTCATAGCTCAGGTTCGCGGACTGCATCCGGGTCAGAATGTAATTGCATGAGCCGTTCATCACGCCCATGACGCGCTTCATCCGGTTGCCTGCAAGACCTTCGGTCAGCGCCTTGATGACCGGGATACCACCTGCAACGGCAGCCTCGAACCGGATCACGCGGCCCGCCGCCTCGGCGGCCAAGGCCAGCGCCTGACCGTGATGGGCCAAGAGCGCCTTGTTGGCGGTGACCACATCCTTGCCGGTGGCAAGGGCGGCTTCGGTCGCGTCACGGGCCGGGCCTTCGTGGCCGCCCATCACCTCGACGAAGACATCGACGTCTTCGCGATGGGCCAGCGCGACAGGATCGGTTTCCCAAGCATAGCCCGACAGATCCGCATCGCGATTCTTGGTGCGGTCGCGGGCCGAGACGGCGGTGATGACAACCTTGCGGCCGGTGCGGGCCTCGATCAGGGCGGCGTGTTCTTGCACGATTTTGACGACACCGATGCCCACGGTGCCAAGCCCGGCCAGACCAAGACGCAAGGGGGCGATGGATGTGGGGGCGGACATGGGGAACCTCGTCGTGATTGCTTCCCGCCTGTTAGCGGTTTCGCGCCACGGGTGCAACGCGCCAGCAGGTCAGCGGGCGCGCAAGTTTTCAGCGCGGGTCCGCAGGGCCGCCGCTTCGGCCGACAGCGCGTTTGAGCGATCGGGTGCGGTGGCACCGATGGCGGTCAGTTCGGCCTCGGTCAAAAGGGGGGGCGTTGTGTTGGGACCAACCAGCGCAGCGTCGGGATGTCCCAGTTGCGGAAAATCCGAGCAGGCGGCGAGGAACAGGAACAAGGCGGGTACGGCACGGGTCATGCCCGACAGATTAGCCGATTGGGGGCTTTGGCGAAAGGGGCGGCGCAAGACCGCCCCTTGAAATTGCCCGGTCAGTGGGCCGGTTTGATGAAGGTGCCGTTGCGCAATTCGCGCATCGCCGTTTCCAATTCGGCCCGGGTGTTCATCACGATGGGGCCGTGCCATGCCACGGGTTCTTGCAAGGGCGCACCCGAGACCAAAAGAAAGCGCACACCGTCCGGGCCAGCGGTCACCACGACCTCATCCCCCTTGCCGAATTCAACAAGCGTGCGGTTGCCCGACAGATCGCGGATATTCAGCTCTTGCCCCTGATATTCTTTTTCAGTCAAA
>CALBSG010000133.1 GCA_937927675.1 uncultured Paracoccaceae bacterium
GTTTCGGGCCGCGGCGAATTGCAAATGGGCGTGTTGATCGAAAACATGCGCCGAGAAGGCTTTGAGCTGTCGATCAGCCGTCCCCGCGTGATCTTCAAAGAAGAAGACGGCGTGCGGATGGAGCCGATCGAAGAGGTCATCGTTGACGTCGACGACGAATACTCTGGCGCGGTCATCGAAAAGCTGACCGGCGAGCGCAAGGGCGATCTGGTCGAGATGAAGCCCGCAGGCGCTGGCAAAACCCGGATCATCGCCCATGTCCCGTCGCGCGGGCTGATCGGTTATCACGGCCAGTTCCTGACCGATACCCGCGGCACCGGTGTGCTGAACCGCATCTTCCACGATTGGGCGCCCCATAAAGGCCCGATCCAAGGCCGTCGTCAGGGCGTGATGATCTCGATGGAAAACGGCACCTCGGTGCCTTACGCGCTGTGGAACCTTGAAGAGCGTGGCCGCATGTTCATCGGCCCGCAGGAAGCGGTTTACGAGGGCATGATCATTGGCGAACACAGCCGTGACAATGACCTTGAAGTGAACCCGCTGAAGGGCAAGAAACTGACCAACGTTCGCGCCTCGGGCACGGACGAAGCCGTTCGCCTGACGCCGCATGTCCGCATGAGCCTTGAAGAGGCGATTGCCTATATCGACGATGATGAATTGGTCGAAGTGACGCCGAAGATCATCCGCCTGCGCAAGCGCGTGCTTGATCCGCATGAGCGCAAGCGCGTCAGCCGGAACGCCTGATAGAAAAACCGCCCCTCGGGGCGGTTTTTTCATGCAGAACGCAAGCTGGGCTTCGGCCCGGCTTCGCTTTTATGCCGCCGCGGCCAAGCGGCAGGGCATGAACGACTCTATCTTCACCTGATCGCCGTCAAAGGTGCAGAAACTGGCCGTCGGAACCTCGTTCCAACCGCCTTCTTCAGCCTCCAAGGGTTCAGAGACGACCGCCATGCCGCCCCGCGTCGCGGACCAGCGATAGTAGAGCGAAGGCGCATTTTCGTCCGTCGCATAGCGCAGCGCATACAGCCGATGGCCATCGGACAAAGCCGCTGTCATCCGCAAATGCGGCAAGGCGCCCTTCTGGCGGGCAAGGCGAATGAACCGCGCCGACGCGCGTTCCAATGCACCGCGCGGATCAGCGTCCAACCCCTCGGCCACCGCCACAAGGAAGATCGCCTCGGAATCCGTCGCGCCCTTGCGTGCGCCATAAAGGCTGTCGGGAACCATCATATCAGCATCGCGGCGGAACTGGTCATAGCCGCCAACCTGCCCGTTGTGCATGAAACTCCACTGCCCATGCACGAAAGGGTGGCAATTGTTGCGGCTGGTTGCCGTGCCGGTCGAGGCCCGCACATGCGCCAGAAACAACCCCGATTTCACCTGCGCCGTCAGGCTGCGGAGGTTCGGATCAGACCACGCTGGCATGACATCGCGGTAGAGCCCCGGCTCTGGCCGATCGGCATACCATGCCACGCCAAACCCATCGGCATTGATCGCCGAATGGCATTGCGTGGCGCAATGGCTTTGGTGGATCAGCGAATGACCGGGGCGGCTGATGATTTCCTCAAGGAAAATCGGCGCCCCGCTATACGCGGCCCAGCGGCACATCAGTGCTGCCCCTTCACGATAAACATGGCCTGCCTCATGGTGTTTTTTGTAACGCTACCATGAAATTCACAATTTGCGCGGGGAAAATCCGCGCAAATTGGTCATTCGGCCTCTTCCACCACCATCAGATCGCGGACCGAGGCCCCACGGGCATGGCTGAGTGCCGCCTGATAGGCCTCGGAATGGTAGCACTCCACCGCTTTTTCCAAGGACGGAAAGCGCGCAACCACGTTGCGCGGGCGGTCATTGCCTTCCAGCTGCACGTAGCGGCCCGCACGGGCCAGGAAATAGCCGCCATGCGCGGCAATCGCCGGACCAGCAAGCGCGGCGTATTTGCCATACGCCTCGGCGTCCGTCACATGAACATGGGCGATCCAAAGAGCCGTCGGCATCTTAGGCCCCCAATGCGGCTTCGACCGCCTTCAAGGCTGCGTCGGCCAGTGCAATATCCGCGCCGCCGCCCTGCGCCATATCCGGACGGCCACCGCCGCCTTTGCCGCCAAGCGCCTCAACCGCTGCCTTGGCCAGCGTCACAGCCGAAATCCGGTCGGTCAGATCCGCCGTGACACCCGCCGCCACCGCCGGTTTCGCACCGGTATCGGCGATCAGCACCACCGCGCCAGAACCGATCCGCGCCTTCATCTCGTCGATGAGGCTGGGCAAATCCTTGCCCGAGACGCCCGAAAGCACCTGAGCAATCAGCTTTACCCCGTTGATTTCTTTGACTTCCGGACCACCAGACTTGCCGCCCATCGCCAGTTCGCGGCGCAAGGTGGCAACCTCGTTCTGCAAGGCTTTGCGTTCGTCGACCAAGGCTTTCAGACGCTCAACAACCTCTGCCGGAGCGGCCTTCAGCACCGCCGCCGCCTCGGCCAGTTTGGCCTCTTGCGCTTTCAGGTAATCCACTGCCGCTTGTCCGGTCAGTGCCTCAAACCGGCGCACACCGGCGGAAGACGCGCTTTCGCCAAGCGCCACAAAGGCCCCGATATCGCCCGTGCGCCGCACATGGGTGCCGCCGCAGAGTTCAAGGCTATAGGTGTTGCCCTCGGCCCCTTTGCCCGAGCCATCGAGTTGGCCCATCGAAACGACGCGAACCTCTTCCCCGTATTTTTCGCCAAACAGCGCCTGCGCCCCAAGGGCGCGGGCATCATCCGGCGTCATGATCCGGGTTTCAACGGCGCTGTTTTGCCGGATGAAGCCGTTCACTTCGGCCTCAACCTGCTGCAGTTCCGCCGCAGTCATGCCCACCGAATGCGAGAAGTCAAAGCGCAGACGGTCGGGCGCGTTCAAGCTGCCCTTTTGCGCGACATGTTCGCCAAGCGCCCGACGCAGCGCTTCGTGCAGCAGGTGCGTCGCGGAATGGTTGGCGCGAATTTGGCTGCGGCGGGCGTGCGACACTTCCAGCTTGGCCGGTTGACCGCGCAGGATGCTGCCTTCGGTCACCGTCGCCACATGGATAAAGACACCGGCGGTCTTGCGGGTATCGGTGACCTCTGCCACCCCGGTCTGGGTGCGGATAAAGCCCTGATCGCCGACCTGACCACCGCTTTCTGCATAGAAGGGCGACTGGTTCACCACGATCTGCACAGATGTCCCAGTTTCGGCAGCGCCAATTTCGGCCCCATCCCGCACCAAAGCGTTGATCTGGCCTTCAGCCGTTTCCAGCTCATAGCCAAGGAATTCGGTCGTGCCATGCGTCTCGGCAATCTCGAACCAGACCTTGGCATCGGCGGTGCCGCCCGCACCCGACCACGCGGCGCGTGCCTTGGTCTTTTGCTCTTCCATGGCGGCGTCAAAGCCCTGCACATCGACCGCGCGGGTCTTTTCGCGCAGAACGTCCTGCGTCAGGTCCAGCGGGAAGCCATAGGTGTCGTAGAGTTTGAAGGCGACGGCCCCCGGCAGGTCGGCCCCTTCGGGCAGGCGGTCCAATTCGTCGTTCAAAAGGCGCAGACCGCGATCCAGCGTGGTCTTGAAGCGGGTTTCTTCCAGCTTCAGCGTCTCTTCGATCAGGCTTTGCGCGCGGGCGAGTTCGGGGTAAGCCCCGCCCATCTGCCGCACCAAGGCCTGCACCAGCTTGTGCATCACCGGGTCTTGCGCGCCCAACATGTGCGCGTGGCGCATGGCCCGGCGCATGATGCGGCGCAGCACATAGCCGCGGCCCTCATTCGAGGGCGTCACGCCATCGGCAATCAGGAAGGACACCGAGCGCAGGTGATCGGCGATCACACGGTGGCTCGTCTTGCCCTTGCCGTCAGGATCGGAATTCGTCGCATGGGCGGACGCCTCGATCAGGCTGCGCATCAGGTCGGTGTCATAGTTGTCGTGCTTGCCTTGCAAGAGCGCGCCAATCCGTTCCAGCCCCATGCCGGTGTCGATCGACTGCATCTCCAACGGCACCAGCCGCCCATCGGCGAACTGTTCGTTCTGCATGAAGACGTTGTTCCAGATCTCGATGAACCGGTCGCCGTCCTGTTCGGCAGAACCGGGCGGACCGCCCCAAACGCTCGGGCCGTGGTCATAGAAAATCTCGGTGCACGGACCGCAAGGGCCGGTCGGCCCCATCCGCCAGAAGTTGTCATCCGAAGCGATGCGGATGATCCGCTCTTCCGGCAGGCCCGCGACCTTTTTCCAGATCGTCGCCGCCTCGTCATCGGTGTGATAAACCGTGACCGTCAGCTTGTCCTTGGCCAGACCGAAATCCTTGGTCAGAAGTTCCCAAGCAAAGGAAATCGCCTGATCTTTGAAATAGTCGCCGAAAGAGAAGTTCCCCAGCATTTCAAAGAAGGTGTGGTGGCGCGCGGTGTAGCCCACATTGTCCAGATCGTTGTGCTTGCCGCCCGCGCGCACGCACTTCTGCGCGGTGGTTGCGCGCTTGTAATCCCGCGTCTCTACCCCGGTGAAGCAGTTCTTGAACTGCACCATGCCCGAGTTGGTGAACATCAGCGTCGGGTCGTTGCGCGGCACCAAGGGGCTGCTTTCAACATGCCGGTGGCCGTTGCGCACGAAGAAATCGGTGAAAGTCGAGCGGATGTCGTTCAAGGACGCCATGGGAACCCCTTCGGGAATGCGGTTTCGCCCCCGTTTAGCCCCGCCTGCCCGCCCTGTCCACGGGCTTTTGCATGCAAACCAAAAGGCCGAGGCATCCGCCCCGGCCTTTGATTTATTGATCAAATCTTGATCGTGCTTTGGGCTTAGTCGTCCAGCACATCATCCTTGCCGGTCATGTCGAAATCCAGACCATTGGCCGCGCGGATCTTGTCTTCAATCTCCATCGCCACGCCAGGATTTTGCTTGAGGAAGGTCTTGGCGTTTTCGCGGCCCTGCCCGATGCGTTCATCCTTGTAGGAATACCAGCTGCCGGATTTTTCGACGACCCCGGCCTTGACGCCGATATCGACCAGCTCGCCCACCTTGGAAATCCCTTCGCCATACATGATGTCGAATTCAACTTCCTTAAAGGGCGGCGAAACCTTGTTCTTCACCACCTTGACGCGGGTCGAGTTGCCGATCACCTCGTCGCGGTCCTTGATCGCGCCGGTGCGGCGGATGTCCAGTCGGACAGAGGCGTAGAACTTCAGCGCGTTGCCGCCCGTGGTGGTTTCGGGGCTGCCGAACATCACGCCGATCTTCATGCGGATCTGGTTGATGAAGATGACGGTGCAGTTGGTCTTCTTGATGGTGGCGGTCAGCTTGCGCAGAGCCTGGCTCATCAAACGGGCTTGCAGGCCGGGCAGGCTGTCGCCCATGTCGCCTTCGATTTCGGCCTTGGGGGTCAAAGCGGCCACCGAGTCGACCACGACCAGGTCCACCGCGCCGGAGCGCACCAGGCTATCGACGATTTCCAAGGCCTGTTCACCGGTGTCAGGTTGGCTGATCAGCAGGTCTTGCAGGTTCACACCCAGGTTCTGGGCGTACTGCACGTCCAGGGCGTGCTCGGCGTCCACAAAGGCGCAGGTGCCGCCCAAACGTTGCATTTCAGAGATCACTTGCAAGGTCAGTGTGGTCTTGCCCGAGGACTCTGGGCCGTAGATCTCGATCACGCGACCACGGGGCAGACCGCCCACGCCCAAGGCGATGTCCAGACCCAGCGAGCCGGTGGAGACCACCTGGATGTCTTCGATCACTTCGCCCTCGCCCAAGCGCATGATGGTGCCCTTGCCGAATTGTTTTTCAATCTGGGCCAGTGCGGCTTGCAGGGCTTTGGCTTTTTCGGTGTTCACTTCGCTCATGGAAATCTCCTTGAATATCAATGGTTTGTGGCATCCGCTCCCTGGAAAGACTGTGCTTTACTGGATGCGTGAACAGTACTGTAAACGAACTGTATAAACGAGTAAACAGTATTTTTGGTCAGTTTGCCTTATCATTTAAGGCATGGAGAATCCGCCACTTTCCGCCGCCACAGACACGGTCAAACCCATGGATGACCGCTGGCGCCAGACCCATTTGGGGCGCTTGCTGGGCCATGCCATGCGGCGGTTTGACGAACGGGTGCTGCACCTGATGGCCCACAACGAGGGCGTGCCGCTGGCCTTGGCCAACCTGGCCGCCCGTGACCAGATCAGCGCGGCGCATGTGCACATCACGCGTCACCTGGCGCTCGAAGGTTCGCGCCTGACCGATCTGGCCCAGGCCGCAGGCATGAGCAAGCAGGCCATGGGCGATCTGGTGGACCAGTGCGCAGCTTGGGGCTTGGTGCAAAGGCAAACCGATGTGCTGGATGCGCGTGCCAAACGCGTGGTGTTCACGGCGGACGGGCTGGCCTGGTTGCGAGCCTTCAAGGATGCGGTGGCACAAGCCGAGGCCGAGTTTCGCCAGGCGGTGGGCCCCGATGTGGCGACGGTGGTGGCTTTGGGGCTGGAGGCTTATGCGCATTGAGGCCACGCTGGGGTGGCAACGCGTCAGCCAGCACCCCGGTACCTGACACTAAAATCACCCCCAAGCGCCCGGATAGATAACCTCACAAGCCAGCATCTACTACAACAGGAGACAGCCATGCGAATTCTCATTGCCGAAGACGATCAGGTGCTTGCCGATGGCTTGTTGCGTACCCTGCGCAATGCCGGTGCGGCGGTGGACCATGTGGCCAGTGGCAGCGAGGCCGATGCCGCCCTCATGACCAACAACGAATTTGACTTGTTGATCCTGGACTTGGGCTTGCCCCGCATGCATGGCTTGGAAGTGCTCAAGCGTTTGCGCTCCCGGGGTTCTGTTTTGCCTGTGCTCATCCTGACGGCGGCCGACAGCGTGGAAGAGCGCGTCAAAGGCTTGGATTACGGTGCGGACGACTACATGGCCAAGCCCTTCAGCTTGCAAGAGCTGGAAGCGCGTGTGCGTGCCCTGACCCGTCGTGGCATGGGCGGTGCCACCTCGCAAATCAAGCACGGTCCTTTGATTTACGACCAGTCCGGTCGCGTGGCCACCATCGACGGCAAGATGGTCGAGCTGTCCGCCCGTGAATTGGGCCTGCTTGAAGTTTTGTTGCAACGCGCAGGCCGTTTGGTCAGCAAAGACCAGTTGGTCGAGCGTCTGTGCGAATGGGGCGAAGAGGTCAGCAACAACGCGATCGAGGTGTACATCCACCGCTTGCGCAAGAAGATCGAAAAAGGCCCGATCCGCATCGCCACGGTGCGCGGCTTGGGTTATTGCCTCGAAAAAATCCCTGGCTGATCGTGTCGGGCTTGCACACCCACACCTTGGCCTGAGTGCCCACTGAGCCATGAAGTCCAAGGGCTGGAGCGTCAAGTTTTTCAAACGTGAACAGCGTTCGCTGTTCGGGGAGATCCTCGACTGGATGTTGACCCCGCTGCTGTTGCTGTGGCCCATCAGCCTGGCCTTGACCTGGCTGGTGGCGCAGGGTCTGGCCAACAAGCCCTTTGACCGTGCCATGGTCTACAACGTGCAGGCCTTGGCGCAACAGGTCAAGCTGGGGCCCGACAAAAAAGTCCAGTTCAACCTGCCTCAGCCCGCCAGCGAATTGCTGCGTGCCGATGAAACAGACCTCGTTTATTACCAAGTGCGCGGGGCCAACAACGAGCACCTGAGCGGTGACCGCGATGTACCCATGCCGCCCGATGAAGAGGACAAAGGCAGCAGCTACGAAGTGCACATCCGCGACGACGAAATGCGCGGCCTGGAAGTGCGCGTGGCCTACACCTGGATCCGTCTGGACGCCGATGGCAAACGGCCGGCCTTGGTGCAGGTGGCCGAGACGCGCGAGAAACGCTCAGTCTTGGCGGCTGAGATCATCAAAGGGGTGATGCTGCCCCAGTTTGCCCTTTTGCCTTTGGCCGTGCTCCTCGTGTGGCTGGCCCTGGTCCGCGGCATCAAGCCTTTGTCCGAGCTCGAAGAACGCATCCGAGCCCGCAAGCCCGATGACCTGAGCCCGCTCGACGACAAGGCCGTGCCCATGGAGGTGGCGCCTTTGGTGCTGTCGGTGAATGACCTGCTGGAGCGGCTGAAAGACTCTATCGTCACGCAAAAGCGTTTTCTGGCCGATGCGGCGCACCAGCTCAAGA
>CALBSG010000134.1 GCA_937927675.1 uncultured Paracoccaceae bacterium
AGGCGCTGGAGGCGGGCAAGCATGTGCTGGCCGAAAAGCCCATCGCGCTGCACGCCCCCGAGATTGACGCGCTGATCGCCGCCCGCGACCGCACCGGCCTTGTGGCGGCCGAGGCCTATATGATCGTGCATCACCCGCAATGGCAGCGCGCCCGCGAATGGATCGCGGCCGGCGAGATTGGCACCCTGCGCCACGTCGATGCGCAGTTTTCTTTCTTCCTTGATGATGGTGGCAATATCCGCAACCGCCCCGAAACCGGCGGCGGGTCGTTGCGCGACATTGGGGTTTACACCTTTGGCTCGGCCCGCTTTGTCACCGGGGCAGAGCCGGTTGATCTGTCGTCCCGCGTCATCCGCGAAAAAGGGGTCGAGATTTGGGCGCAGGTGGCCGCCACCATGCAAGGCCCGGCGGGGCGCTATACCTACAATTCCATGACCACGATGCGCGCCGATAACCGGCAGGTTGTGACCTTCCAAGGCACCACGGGCATGATCCGGCTTGAGGGTGGCCCCTTCAATGCCGGGGTCAATGACATGGCGGAAATCGAATTGCACAAGGGCGGCAACCGCACGCTGATCGAACGCTTCCCGGCGCTGAACCAGTATCAGCTTCAGGTCGAGGCCTTTGGTCGATCTGTCCGCGAAGGCGCCCCGTTTGCTTGGACGTTGGAGAATGCCAAAGGCACGCAAGCCATGATCGACTGGGCTTACCGCGAGGCGGTGGACGTCACGATTTGACGGCGGCGGTTACGCTTCACGTTCCTGAGGCGATCCGCGCCCATGCTTGGGCCATGCGGCAGTTTTACGGCACACTCGCCAAGGCGCTGGAGGCCGAGGGGCTAGAGGTCGCGGTGGTGACGCTGGACCCCGCGCAAACCTTGGCGCGGGTCGAGGCAGACCGCGGCTTTCACATCGTCCACCACGCCCGCATCCGCCACCCGCGGGTGCTGAACGCGGGCAAGGCCTATATCGAGCCATTCTTCACGCTGGACCCTTGGGGGTTTCGGCTGTTTTCCTCGATTGCTGCTGCGCCCTTTCAGCCCGGCCCTGATCCTGCCGCTGATGCGACGATTTTTGACGAAATCCGCGCCCGCATGGTGGGGGGACGCAAGTCGCATTACGACCAGCCTCAGGGGGTGATCGACGCCCCTGACCATGCGATCGCCGTCTTTTTGCAAACCGAAGACAACCGCGATGTGGGGGAAACCTGCCACCTGACGCCGCGCCAGATGATAAAGGCGCTGTTGGACCTCGGCGATCCCCGCCCGGTGGTGGTCAAACCTCATCCCAAGGAAAAGACGCCAGAGACATTGGATTGGCTGGTGCGGCAATCCCGAAAGGATGCACGGCTTCGGATTTTTCTTGGCAATATTCATGACTTGCTGGCCAAAGCTGATGTTGTCGTCACCATCAATTCTGCCGTCGGGATCGAGGCGATGCTGCATGAGCGGCCCGTGGTTCTGTGCGGCGATACCGATTTTCATCATATCTGTGAAATCGTGCACAGGCGGCGCGAGATGGAGACCGCAATAGCCCGGGCCGAGGCGCGGGCGGCGGCGGGCGACTGGCCTTTCAGGGCCTATATCGGCTGGTATTACGGGCAGATGTGCCATGATCCCCGCGCGCCCGATTTTGGGGCGCGGGTGGCCGCAAAACTTGCGGGCATGGCGCTGTCGGCTTGATGCGGGCCTTCGTTACAACCATGCCCCGATTGGCGGTGTGACAGCAGTTTGCCTGCCGCCCCATGGGCGCTGTTTTGAACGGCCTTTGCCTTGTGCCTTTCGCATCGCAACAGAATTGAGCGGGATCAAGGCGCTGCGAATCGTGTTGGTCCAGACTTCCCGGATCGGTGTTTTTGCCGACATTTCGGGAGGAGACAGTCATGACAAGTCGAACCACCCTTTATCTTCTTGCCTCTGAAGGGGAATTTTCAATTTATACCGGGTCAGAGCCACGCAGCCTGCAAAAGCTGGCCCATCGCACAGCGGCCTCACTTGGCGATGTCGAACGTGATTTTTTAAGGGACGGCTCGCAAAGTCACAGCGGCCCAAGGGGCGCAAGTTTTGTGGTCGGCGGCGAGGCCAGCGACCGCGAGGCTTTGGGGCGGGCGGTCATGGCACGCCATGCGGTCGAGGCGCTGGAACGGTTCTGGCCGGTTGCAAAGGCGGATGCGCTTGTGATCGCGGCTGGACCAAAGATGCTGGGGGCTTTGCGGGATGCCTTGCCGAAATCACTGGCTGGCAAAGTGACGGTCGAGTTGCACAAGGATCTGTTGAACCTGCCCTACAGTGAATTGGCGCAGCACCTGCAAGGCTGAACCAGATGACATGCCATGGGCAGGCGTTTGCCTGCCCATGATCGCCTTGGCGGTCTTTCGGCGGCGTCAGTCTTCCATCGCTTCCAATTCGTCGATGAAGCCCGCGATCATCGACAGGCCCTTGTCCCAGAATTTCGGGTCAGAGGCATCCAGACCAAAGGGCGCCAACAGTTCTTTGTGATGCTTGGATCCGCCGGCTTTCAGCATCTCGAAGTACTTTGGCACGAAATCCGGCAGGCCACCTTCGTAAGCCGCATAAAGCGCGTTCACCAAACCGTCGCCAAAGGCATAGGCATAGACGTAGAAGGGCGAATGCACGAAATGTGGGATATAGGCCCAGAAGGTCTCATATCCATCCATGAAATCAAAGGCATCGCCAAGCGACTGCGCCTGAACAGACATCCACAGCGCGTTGATGTCGTCAGGGGTCAATTCTCCCTCGGCGCGGGCCGCGTGCAACTTGCATTCAAAGTCATAAAACGCGATCTGCCGCACGACCGTGTTGATCATGTCTTCGACCTTGCCCGCCAGCAGGGTCTTTTTCTCGGCCTTGGTTTTCGCGGTGTCCAGCAGACGGCGGAAGGTCAGCATCTCGCCAAAGACCGATGCGGTTTCGGCCAGCGTCAGCGGGGTCGAGGACAACAGCTCGCCCTGACCTGCGGCCAGAACCTGATGCACCCCGTGGCCCAGCTCATGCGCCAAGGTCATCACATCGCGCGGTTTGCCCAAGTAGTTCAGCATGACATAGGGGTGAACCGTGGTCACAGTCGGGTGGGCAAAGGCGCCGGGGGCCTTGCCGGGTTTGACGCCGGCATCAATCCAGCCATCGGTGAAGAAGGGCTTGGCAATCTTGGCCATTTCCGGATCAAACGCGGCATAGGCCGACAGCACGGTATCGGTCGCCTCAGCCCAGCCGACGGTCTTTGGCGGCTCTAGGTTCAAGGGTGCGTTGCGGTCCCAGACCTGCAAACGATCCAGCCCCAGCCATTTGGCCTTCAGCCGGTAATAGCGGTGCGACAGCTTGGGATAGGCCGCGACCACCGCATTGCGCAGGGCCTCGACCACTTCGGGTTCCACATGGTTCGACAGGTGCCGCGCATGCTGCGCCGAGGGCATCTTGCGCCAGCGGTCGTCGATTTCCTTTTCCTTGGCCAGCGTGTTGTGAACGCGGGCGAAAAGCTTGATGTGCTTGTCGAAAACCGTTGCCAGTGCGCGGGCTGCCGCCTCGCGTTTCGCGCGGTCGGCATCGGTCAGAAGGTTCAGCGTGGCCTCTAAGTTCAGGTCTTCCTCTTCGCCCGCCACGGTGAACATCAGCCCTGCCATGGTTTCATCGAACAGCTTGTTCCAAGCGCTGGACCCCACGACCGAGGCATCGTGCAGATAGGTTTCCAATTCGTCCGACAACTGGTGCGGGCGCATGGCGCGCATGCGGTCAAAAACCGGCTTGTAGCGGGCGAGGTCAGCGTTGTCGGCCATCAGGCGGGCCAAAAGCGTATCGTCCAGCCGGTTGAATTCAAGGCTGAAGAACACCAGCGCCGTGGTGGCATTGGTGATGCGGTCCTGCGCGTCGGCCATGAACTTGGCACGTTCAGAATCCATGGTATTTTGATAATAGCGCAGGCCGGCGTAGGACATCAGGCGACCCGCGGTCACGTCGATCGTCTCATAGGCCTGAACGCAGGCCAGCATGGCTGCAGCATCAAGGCCCGCGAGTTTGCCCTTGTAGGTGGCCTCGAACCGGGTGGTTTCGGCGTCGACCCAAGCCATGTCACGCTCCACCTCGGGGGCATCGGGGCCGGGGTAAAGGTCGGTCAAATCCCATTCCGGCAGATCGCCAAAGCTGTTGGAGCCTGAACGGGCGTCGAAAACCGGGCGCTTTTGGCCAAGACGGGGCAGGGGGTGCATGGGAAACCTCATAATTCTTTGTTCCCATCTAGGGGTGCGAGGGGGGGAACGGCAAGGGGCAGGCGCGGCCCAAGTGCGCCTGCCTGATTTTTGGGCAGATGCCACAGAAAATGCAGGTTGGGGTGGGGAAGCGCTTTACCATTCGCGAACCCCCGCCTTTACTGGCACCAAGTCCGACGAAAGGGGCAGGCCATGACCAGCTATTTCAACGAGATGTATGAAGGCGGAGAGGTGCGACCGCCCTATGCCCGGCTTTCGGATTGGATGGCCTCGATGCCTGCGGATCGGCGGCTGGAAAAACAGGCCGAGGCAGAGGCGCTTTTTCGGCGGATCGGCATCACCTTTGCCGTCTACGGCGAGGGGGGCGATCCGGATCGGCTGATCCCGTTTGACATGTTCCCCCGCGTCTTTACGGGCCAGGAATGGGCCAAGCTGGACCGTGGTATCAAGCAGCGCGCGCGGGCGTTGAATGCCTTTCTGGTCGATGTGTACGGGCGCGGCGAGATTGTGCGGGCGGGCCGTATTCCGGCGCATCTGGTCTATCAGAACGAGGCCTATGAGCGTGCCGTCGTCGGCTTTGTGCCGCCAAAGGGGGTTTATTCCCACATTGTCGGCATCGACATCGTGCGCACCGGGCCGACCGATTTCTATGTGCTGGAGGACAATTGCCGCACGCCGTCCGGTGTCAGCTACATGCTGGAAAGCCGCGAGATGATGATGCGGATGTTCCCCGATCTTTTCCGCGAAAACCGCATCGAACCCGTGGACCGTTATCAGGATCTGCTGCGCCGCACGTTGGCATCCGTTGCGCCCGCCAAATGCGAGCGTGACCCGACCATCGTGATCTTGACACCGGGACACTATAATTCGGCCTATTACGAACATTCCTTCCTTGCGGACCTGATGGGGGTCGAACTGGTCGAAGGGGCGGATTTGTTTGTCGATGGCGCCTTTGTCTACATGCGCACCACCCAAGGACCAAAGCGGGTGGATGTGATCTACCGCCGCATTGATGATGCGTTCATTGATCCGCTGTGCTTCCGGCCTGACAGCATGTTGGGCATTCCGGGGCTGATGGATGTCTACCGTTCGGGCGGGGTAACGATTTGTTCCGCCCCCGGCGCGGGTGTGGCCGATGACAAGGCCGTCTACACCTATGTGCCGGAAATGATCCGGTTCTATTTGGGCGAAGAGCCAATCCTGAACAACGTCCCCACGTGGAAATGCGCCGAGAAGGACGATCTTGGCCATGTGCTGGCCAATCTTGGGGAATTGGTGGTGAAAGAGGTTCACGGCTCTGGTGGGTACGGCATGCTCGTCGGTCCGAAATCCACCAAGGCCGAAATCGAGGAGTTTCGCGCCCGCATTGTCGCGGACCCCAGCAATTACATCGCCCAGCCGACGCTTGCCTTGTCCACCACGCCGACCTTTGTCGAAGAGGGGATCGCGCCCCGCCATGTGGATCTGCGGCCCTACTGTCTGGTGGGCGAGAAGATTGAGCTTGTCCCCGGCGGCATGACGCGGGTGGCCCTGAAGGAGGGGTCCTTGGTGGTGAACTCGTCGCAAGGCGGCGGCGTCAAGGACACTTGGGTTTTGGCGGAGTAAGACAGATGCTTTCAAGAACCGCCGACAATCTTTACTGGATCGCCCGCTATATGGAGCGCGCCGAAACCGCTGCGCGACTGTTGGAGGTCGGGGCGCGGATTGCGCTTTTGCCCACCGCCGTGGGGTATCGCAGCGATTGGGACAGCCTGCTTCGTGCGGCGGGCAGTGCCACGGGATACGCCGCGAAATATGGCGCGGCCGATCAGAAAGCCATCGAAAGCTGGCTGTTTTTCGACCGCGACAACCCGAACTCGGTGGCAAGTTGCCTGACGGCGGCGCGGGAAAATGGCCGCATCGTGCGTACCGCTTTGACGCAGCAGGTTTGGGATGCGTTGAACACCGCCTTTCAGGAGTTGCGCCAGATCGAGGCGCGGCGCGAAAAGGCGGAGCTTTCGCGCCTGACCGATTGGGTGATGAAGCAGGCCGCCATGGTGCGGGGGGCGATTGACGGCACGATCCTGCGCAATGACGGCTTCAATTTTCTGAACATCGGTTACTATCTGGAACGCGGCGATGCGACCGCGCGTCTGATGGATGTGAAATACTATGTCCTGCTGCCGCGCGCCGAATACATCGGAACCGGCCTTGATAACGACCAGTGGCTGATGCTGCTGCGGGGGCTTGGCGCGCATCGGGCGTTTCACTGGGCCTATGGCGGCGAGGTGACCTCGGCCAAGATCGCGCATTTTCTTATTTTGAACCCGCAAAGCCCGCGCAGCCTGATCACCTGCGTGGCGGGGCTGAACAACCACCTGATGCGACTTGCAAAGGCCTATGGCCGCGAAACCCCGGCGCAGGCCGCCAGCGCGCATCTTTTGGCGGGGCTGGAAGGGCTGTCGACCGATCATATCTTTGACGAAGGCCTGCACGAGTTTTTGACCCGCTTCATCACGGAAAGTGCGGCCTTGG
>CALBSG010000135.1 GCA_937927675.1 uncultured Paracoccaceae bacterium
GCAGCGCTGGCCACCATCGGCAGGCGGGCGGAAATCACCGGGGCAAAGGGGGCAAGACGGTCAAGATCGCCGCATTCCACCTCGGCCAAAAGGGAAAGACCATGGGCCAGCGCAAAAGCGGCGCCGTCCACCGGCACCAGCACCGCAGCAGGCAAAAGCTGCGCTGATTTTGCCAAGGAAATCGCCAGACGATGCAGCCCGGCGTCACCCTCGCGGCGCGAGGTGAGCGGCCCTTTCATCGGCACCCGCAGATCATCGGCCGGATCGGCCACCGCATTCAGCCAGCGCAGATCGGCCCCTTCGGGCACCGCAATACGCGCCACATCGCCGTCATAAGCGCGGGCTTTCAGCGTTTCGGCCCGACGCGCGGTCAGGGCAAGGTCTAGCGGGCCTAGGGCGGCCAGATCGGCCAACCGCTCTGCCGTCAGCGCCTCAACCGCCACGGCGGCCATGGCGCGACCGCTGCCCACCAAGACAACAGGCAAGCCCAGCCGCAGATCACCCCGCGCGCGGGCCAGTTTTTCGGTCAGGTTCGGGCCAAGGGTCATGTCATTCTCCTCCCCCCTTAATAGGGCGCGCGTTACGGAATTGAAACACAAGGCCGCTTGTTGACACGAGCGCGTGAGACGAATGTTGCAATTCTTGCCAGACGGGTGATTGGCGCGCATCTCATGGCAAAGGCCAGCATCCGACGGAGGTATGAATGGCGACGCTGCGGAAAATTCTCTTGGTGGACGACGACGACGACCTGCGCGAGGCGCTGTCCGAGCAACTTGTCATGACTGAGGATTTCGATGTGTTCGAGGCCCGCACCGGGGCGGAGGGCATGGAGAAGGTCAAACAAGGGCTTTACGATCTGGTGATCCTTGATGTCGGCCTGCCCGATACCGACGGGCGTGAGTTGTGCAAGCGGATGCGCAAATCGGGCGTCAAATGTCCGGTGATGATGCTGACCGGGCATGACACCGACAGCGATACCATCCTTGGTCTGGATTCCGGGGCCAATGATTATGTGACCAAGCCCTTCAAGTTTCCGGTTCTGCTGGCCCGTATCCGGGCGCAGCTGCGCACGCATGAACAATCGGAAGATGCGGTGTTCCAGCTTGGCCCTTATACCTTCAAGCCGGCGCAGAAACTGCTGATTGATGCCAAGGACAAAAAGGTGCGGTTGACCGACAAGGAAACCAACATCTTGAAATTCTTGTATCGGGCGCAGTCGGGCGTGGTGGCGCGCGATGTGCTGCTGCATGAGGTCTGGGGTTACAATGCCGGGGTCACGACCCACACGCTTGAAACCCATATCTACCGGCTACGGCAAAAGATCGAAGCAGACCCGTCCAACGCCCGGCTCTTGCTGACTGAAAGCGGCGGCTACAAGTTGGTGGCGTAATTGGCAAAAAATTAGCGGTTTGGGTCTTATTGTTGACCAAGTCGTCAACTATCTAGGGATCAAGCGGGTGACCTCCTCCCTTGATCCCGCTTCTCCCTTTGTCGCGTCGGGGTTATGGCGTGGCACCTCCCTGTTGGAACTGGCCGGGCGCTGTGTCGCCCGGCTTTTTTTTAATCCAACCGCAAGCGGAACGCGGCATAGATCGCCAAGAGCGCGGTAACGCCGGATGCCACGGCATAGGGCCACAGCAGCGCCGCTGTCTGATCGCCCGGGCTTTCGAGGAGTGACACCAAGGCCCCAAAGGCAAAGGCACCCAAGGCTGCTGGTCCGGTGCCGATGAAGCGATAGGCGCTGTTCACCCGGCCCAAGAGTGGTGCGGGAATATGGCGTTGGCGATAGCTGACCACGGTGATGTCCCAAAGCATGCCGCAAAAGGCATCCGCCAGCATGAACGCCGCGATCACTCCTAAAGGGGCCTGCGCGGCCAGCATGGCCGAACTGGCCGAAAACATGCCGATCCCGATCAGCAAAGACGCCGTCGGCCCGATCCGCAGCGCCACCCACGGCCCGAGAATGGAACCCGCCAGTCCGCCACAGGCCACCAAGGTCAGCAATGTCGCATAGCCGACAACGTCTAGATTCAGCACGCGCTGGGCATACAGGATGAAGATCGCAAAGAAGCCGTAGCCGACAAAATTGAAGGCCCCTGATACCAACGCGAGGCGACGCAGAATGGGGTTGCGCCAAAGCCAGCCCAGACCTTCACGGATAGCGGCCAGCGCAGGTTGATGGGCCTTTGGCGCGGGCTGAGAGGCCGAGCGCACGGCGCCGATCAGGGCCAGCGCAGTCAGAAGAAGAACCGTCTGCATGCCAAAAGGCAGCGCAACAGAAAGCCCGATCAGGAACCCGGCCAGCGGTGGCCCGGCCAATTGCCCGGCAAGACGCTCGGCGGCCCAAAGTGCGCCATTGGCCCTTTCCAACTGCGATTTGTCGACCACATCGGGCAGAAAGGTTTGCGCGGTGTTGTCGCGCAACACCTCGGCCGTGCCCAACAGAAAGGCCAGTGCGGCCAGTCCCAGAACCGGCGCGGTGCCGGGGTTGGCCGTCAAGGCCAGCCCCATAAGAGCCAGTGACAAGATCAACCGTGCGGTGTCGGCGCCAAGGATCAGCCGACGATGGTCGTGGCGGTCGGTCAACACCCCGGCATGCAGCGCAAACAGCGCCCACGGCAGATGCCGTGCGGCCGCGACAAGGCCAATCAGCAGGGGGTCACTTGTCAAAAGTGTTGCCAGCCACGGGATCGCCACCGCGATCAGCCCGTCACCCAGATTGGTGGCCAAAGCAGAAGAAAACAGCAGCCGGAAGTTCCGGTTGACCCAAAGACGCGCATTCATTCCCCGACACTGCGGCGGGGTCAGGGGCATGTCAATCGGGCACAACTTCAGATTGTGACCAAAAAACCATGACTCCAAGACTTTTGATTTGGATCAATTCGCGGAGCGAGGATTCCGTGGTATACAAGGGCTACCTCCCTGTTGGACTACGCCCGGCCCTCGTGCCGGGCTTTTTCTTTTGCGCCTCGCCCTTGCCAAGATCGCCGTTATGCGGAACACCAAGCGCATTGGAAAAAATCTTCAGTCAGGAGTGTCTTATGACCATCAAACCCCTTGCTTTGCTGTTTGCCGTGATCGCCGCCCCCGCCTCTGCCGAAGACCTTGCCTTCACCCTTGTGAACAATGCCTCGCAGCCGCTGTCCAACCTGTACGTTTCGCTGCCTGAGGCCGACGATTGGGGTGACGATATTCTGGGCGTCGATGTGCTGGCCCCCGGTGAAATGGCAACCGTCACCATCGCGGGTGGCGCGGATGTTTGCACCTTTGATCTGCAATTCGTCATGGAAAACGAAGCCTCGATCGAGGGCACGGCGGATCTGTGCGCAAATGATACCTTCACGCTGACCGACAACTGAAGACCAGCCTTTGAAGTCGGTCTTGTGAACCGGGGCGGTGGGGCTTAGGCTCCATCGCCTGCTTGCTGGAGACCGCCATGACCTTTACCCTTGCCACCTGGAACATCAACTCGGTTCGCCTGCGCGAGGGGCTGGTTGCCAAGCTGATGGCCGAGGAGATGCCCGACATCCTGTGCCTGCAGGAATGTAAAAGCCCCGTCGAGAAAATCCCTGTCGAGCAGTTTCAGGCGCTGGGCTATACCCACATGGTCGCACGCGGGCAAAAGGGCTACAACGGCGTGGCGATTCTGTCGAAACTGCCGATTACAGACGCCGGTGATCGCGATTATGCCAGTCTTGGCCATGCCCGCCATGTGGCGGCAAAGCTGGAAAACGGCGTCACCATTCACAACTTCTATGTGCCGGCCGGGGGGGATATTCCTGATCGGGTCGAGAATGTGAAATTTGGTCAGAAGCTCGATTTTCTGACCGAGATGCGGGATGTGTTTCGGGCGGATGTGCCGCAGAAGTCCATTCTGGTTGGGGATCTGAACATTGCCCCCCGCGAAGATGATGTCTGGGATCATAAGGCGCTTTTGAAGATTGTCAGCCACACTCCGACCGAGGTGGCGCATCTGAGCGAGGCGCAAGAGGCCGGGAAATGGGTGGATGTGACACGCGCGGATATTCCGCAGGGCCGCCTTTACAGCTGGTGGTCCTATCGCGCGGCCGATTGGAACGCCGCTGACAAGGGCCGCCGTCTGGACCATATCTGGGCCACACCCGACATTTGTCGCGCGGCGCATGACAGCCGCATCCTGCGTGCGGCGCGCAGCTGGGAGCAGCCGTCGGACCACGTTCCGGTGTTTGCGACCTTCGATCTTTAAGGTTTAGCGTGGGGGCAGCAGGTCCATCTGCTGCGTCTCTTGCAGATAGGCTTCCATCTCGGCCCAGTTCTCCACGCCGCTTTCCAACGGCGCAGTGAATTGCTTGACATGGTCCGAGGCCAAAAGCGCCCCGTCGCCTTGCGAGCCAAGAAAAGCCATCAGTGCCTTTCGGGTGTCCAGCGTGTTCAGCTGTGTGTAATCGACCAGATGCACCAGATCCGGCCCGAACTTTTCAAGGGCCTTTTCGGCGTCGCGTTTCAGGTTGCGGTGGCTGCCCATGGACCGTTCAAAGCGTTCTGGGTCAAATCGGACCGGGCGTTTCAGATCCAGATTTCGGTCCTTGGTCTTTTCGGTGACGACAAAGACCCCGGTCAGGTCGGCTCGCTCCATCGAGATGTAGCGTTCAATCGGATTGCGAAACAGGAAGACCTTGCGCCAGCCTTTTGAGTTCACCATCTGCTGGAAAATCTTGACCCGGCTCAGATTGAAGCGGAAATCCTTGAAGCCAAAGATCTGATCGGTGGCATCGGTTTTCTTGCGCAGCTTGTTCAGAACAGTCATGCCCATTTCGTCACGCTTGTCGGTGTCTTTCTTGCCAAGACCAAGCAGAGCCAATTCCTCGGGTGGCAGTTCCACCTCGCTGCCTTTGAAAATTTCGCCATAGCAGCGGATGTCAGGGGCGGAATCGAGAAGTGCGCGCAGATGATAAGATCCGCTGCGAGGCAGGGTGATGATGACGAAGGGTGTCTTGCTCATGCCGGACAGTAACCTTTGAATATGCGCTTTAAAAATATAGCGGATGCCCCCGGCGCGGTCAGATTACCACGATGGGGGCAAAAATTGGCAGAGGCAGCTTAAGGCGGTCTTAACGGGTGTGAAAGAACTTGCCTGCGGGCGAGGCCGTGAAAATTTCACAGCCCGTCGCCGTCACGCCGACGGAATGTTCAAACTGCGCCGACAGCGATTTGTCGCGAGTCACGGCAGTCCAGTCATCGGCCAGTGTCTTGGTTTCGGGGCGGCCAAGGTTCACCATCGGTTCGATGGTAAAGAACATGCCCTCTTCCAGCACCGCGCCTTTGCCGGGGCGGCCATAGTGCAGCACGTTCGGCGGGGCGTGGAAAACCCGGCCCAAGCCATGGCCGCAGAAATCGCGCACCACCGACATGCGATTGGCCTCGACATAGGCCTGAATCGCGTAACCAATGTCGCCAAAGGTATTGCCCGGCTTCACCGCGGCGATGCCGCGCATCAGGCTCTCGTGGGTGACTTCGATCAGACGCTCCGCCTTACGAGAGGCGGTTCCAGCGACATACATGCGCGAGGTGTCACCGAACCAGCCGTCCACGATCACCGTGACGTCGATGTTCAGGATGTCACCTTCGGCCAGTACCTTGGTCCCCGGGATGCCATGGCAGACCACATGGTTGACCGAAATGCAGCTGGCGTGCTGATAGCCTTTATAGCCGATGGTGGCCGAAACCGCGCCGCGCCGTTCCACTTCTTCGCGGATGAAATCATCCAGCGCCGCCGTCGTCACGCCGGGCACCACCAGCGGCCCCATCATATCAAGGATTTCCGCCGCGACCTGCCCGGCGGTGCGCATGCCCGCGAAATCCGCATCCTCATAGATGCGAATTCCATCTTTGGTCACACGGCCTCGGGTCTGGTCCACGGTAATTCCTCCGATTTTGCGCCTAGATATGCCAAAGATGCCCGCTTTTCCAGAGGGCTTTGCCGTTGGCCTCGGCAGGGTTATATCTGTGACGAAATCGGAGGCCTACGCATGACCAACCCAACCGCCGCGATGCTGGTGATCGGCGACGAAATTCTGTCGGGCCGCACCCGCGACAGCAACATGCATTATCTGGCCGGGGAGCTGACGCGGATCGGCATCCGTCTGGCCGAGGTGCGGGTGGTGGCAGATGACCAAGCGGCCATCGTGGCCGGGGTGAACGCCCTGCGCGCGGGTTATGATACCGTGTTCACCAGCGGCGGGATCGGGCCGACGCATGACGATATCACCGCTGATGCGATTGCCGCGGCCTTTGGCGTGCCGATTGGCCACCGCGCCGATGCCATGGCGTTATTGGCCGCGCATTATGATCGGCAGGGCCTGCCCTTTAATGAAGCCCGCCAGCGCATGGCGCGCATCCCCGAAGGCGCGGCCTTGATTGACAATCCGGTGTCGATTGCGCCGGGGTTTAGTCTGGGCAATGTGCATGTGATGGCCGGCGTGCCGACGATTTTTCAGGCGATGGTGGCCAGCGTGCTGCCCAAGCTGACCGGCGGCGCACCGCTTCTGAGCCAAAATCTGCGGCTGATGCGGGGAGAGGGCGAGATCGCCGCCGAGTTTGGCGCTTTGGCCGCGGAATTCCCTGATTTGCAGATGGGCAGCTATCCTTTCACCCTGAACGGTGCCTATGGCACCAATCTGGTGATCCGGGGCACCGATCCGGTGCGGCTGGATGCAGCAATGACCCGGCTGTGCGGCCTGTTTGCATGAACCTTGATCTGGACCACCTGGCCGAGGTGATGGAGGCCACATGGCCCCCGGCCGCGCGGCAGGCCTGTGGCCCCTTTTCGATCCGTGACGGCAAGGGTGGCGGCAAGCGGGTGTCGGCCGCCACGGTCGAAGGCGCCTGGACCGAAGGCGATCTTGCCCGCGCCGAAGCGGCGATGGACGCACCCTTGTTTCTGATCCGCGCGGGGGACGAGGCGCTGGACGCCGACCTTGCTGCGCGCGGATATCACCTGACCGACCCGGTTCTGGCCTATTCCGCCCCGGTGGATCTCTTGGCAGGCGATGGTCCGGCGCGGATGACCACATTTCCGCATTGGCCACCGATGCAAATTGCCCGTGCGCTTTGGGCCGATGGCGGGATCGGCCCCGCGCGGCTTGCGGTGATGGAGCGGGTGGCAGGGGCCAAGGCTGTCATTCTGGGGCGTGCCAATGACCGGGCCTCTGGCGTGGCCTTTGTGGCCTGCCACGGCTCGCACGCCGTCTTGCATGCTTTGGAAGTGGTGCCCAGCCTGCGTCGGCAGGGTTCCGCGCAGAATATTCTGCGGGCGGCGGCGGCATGGGCGAAAGGCGAAGGTGCTGATAGCTTGTCCTTGGTGGTGACGGTCGCCAATGCCCCGGCGCGGGCGCTTTATGCCAGCATGGGCATGACAGAAGTCGGATTCTATCACTATCGTAAAAGGTAATTGCAAAACGGACGGACTATGAGCCGAAATTTATATCTTGCGCGGACAGTGACGATACTCGCGCTGATTTCGGGCCTCTCTCTGCCCGCTGCGGCCTTGGATTTGGCTTTGCCCGCTATGGCCGAAAAGACCGCTGAACGGAGCGATGCCTTTGGCAGCGTGCGTCTTCCGTCGGGGCCTTTTGCGGCCGGGACGTTGCCCAGCCAGCTTGCCGATGGTCCGTTGTCCATCGCGGCCTATCGCTTTGTGCTGGAGGACAGTTCAACCGCCAAGGTGATGCATGATCTGCAAGACCAGATCGCTGCTGCGGGCTATCAGCCGGTCTTTTCCTGCGAAACTGATGTCTGTGGCGGCTATGATTTTCGCTATGGCACCGAGGTTCTGGCCGAGCCTGACATGCATGTGAACCTTGCCGATTTTCGCTATCTTCTGGCAAAGACGGGCACTGGAAACTTGCTGTCGCTGCTGGTCAGCCGATCCGGCAATGTGGGGTTTGTGCAGGTGACGCAACTGGGCGGTTTGGCTGCGGTGGTTCCGCGACCTGCCGCCCCCGCAACCCAAGCCAAGCCCAAAGATTCAGCGCCTGTCCCGACCGATCTTGTCGCGGGGCTGGAGACGGCAAACCCGGTCGTGTTGGAAGATTTGGTCTTTGCCTCTGGCGCTGCGGTGCTGACGGCGGGACGCTATGACTCGCTGGCAAAGCTGGCGGCGTGGTTGCAGGCCGATCCGGCGCGCAAGGTTGTCCTGGTTGGGCATACCGATGCGTCAGGGGCCTTGCAGGGCAATATCGCCCTGTCACAATCCCGCGCCGAAAGCGTACGGCAGGCTTTGCTGGCCGACCCAACGGTGTCCCCCGATCAGGTTGTGGCCGAAGGCATTGGCCCGCTCGCCCCGCGCGACAGCAATCTGACCGAGGCAGGGCGGCAGAAAAACAGAAGGGTCGAGGTCATGGTGACCTCGACCGAGTTGCTTGCTCCTTGAGAACCGGGGCCGGCGCGAACCTGCCCCTTGAACGTCACCAAAGATCGGGGCCCTTGTCGATGTAGCGCCGCGCCAGAAAGTCAATGAAGGCGCGGACTTTGGGCTGGGTAAAGCGGCCCGGCGGATAGACGGCGTAGATCCCAAGGGTTTCCACCGGCAGGCCGGGAATTGCCTCTTCCACCAGACCATCCTTCATGGCGTCGGCGTAAAGGAAGGACGGCAGATAGGCGATGCCAAGACCTGAAACGGCGGCATTCAGCAGCGATTGCCCGTCGTTCACGGTTAGCCAGCCCGCAGTGCGGACCTGACGCTTTTCGCCCGAAGGCGCAGTCAGCTTCCAGACATTACCGTTCGCCTGATTAGAGTAATGCAACAGCTTGTGATCGTTCAGATCGTCGATCTTCATCGGGCGTCCGTATTTTTGGAAATAGGACGGCGAGGCGATCATCCGCTTGGTGGTTTCGGTCAGTTTGCGGGCGCGCAGCGAACTGTCTTCGAGTTCCCCAACCCGAATGGCCAGATCGAACCCCTCCGAGATCAGTTCCACATAGCGGTTGTTCAGCACCATGTTCACGGTGATGTCGGGATACTCCAAAAGGAAATCCCCCAGAATGGGCGACAGAAGGTTCACCCCGAAATCGGTGGCGACCGAGACGCGCAACAGCCCCGAAGGCGCCGATTGCATCGAGGTGACCAGCGCATCGGCCTCGCCCGCATCATTCAGCACGCGGCGGGCGCGGTCGTAATAGGCAAGGCCGATCTCGGTCGGCGAGACGCGGCGGGTGGTGCGGTTCAAAAGGCGCGCACCCAAGCGGGCTTCCAAGGCGGAGACGTGTTTCGAAACGGCAGATTTTGAAATCCCCATCTTCTTGGCAGCGTCGGTGAAGCCCCCTTGGTCCACCACGGTGGCAAAGGCTTCCATTTCGGTCAGTCGGTCCATTTGTTTCCCCAAGCGAGCAGTGTGGGCAGATGGACTGTTATTGATCCCGAAATCGGGCAGGAACGGGGCGGGCGGGTGTTCGATCCGGGGTAATTCAACGGATCGTTCATGGCGAGGAAACGCCGAAACTGCCCTCAATCGGCGTTTGGCCGTGCCTAAAGGTGAAAGCGGCCGGGCTGCAGGCGGAGGATCAGGTTGGGGTCGGGGCTGACAGATTGCCAGACATCCCAAAGGCTTTCTTGCCCAACGCCAAAGAAGTTCCCGGTGGTTTGCGCCAACAGATCGGTGATGATTTGGAAATGCAGATGCGCAGCCCAACCGCCATTTTCGTGCCAATCGCCCAGATGCGCGATCACTTGGCCGGGGACCACAGAATCGCCGACCTTCAAAAGGGTTGGCAGGGTTCCGGACAGATGGCCGTAAAGCGTGTGAAAGGGAACACCATCTGCATCATGGGTCAGGATCAGGGTGTTGCCATAGTCCAAGGGGTCGGCGTTATAGGTCACATGGGCCACCTTGCCCGGCAGCGGCGCATGAACTGCGGTCATCGCCGGGGCAAAAACGTCGATCCCAAGATGGATCGTGCGGCGCTCTGGGCTGGCGCTGTCGGCGAATTGGTCCGTGGCATAGACGGAACGTTTCTCACCATAGGCCCCCAGCCCATAGGCGACACCTTTGGCGGCAAACCACGGGTCAAAGGCGTGGTCAGAAAAGGCGGGCATGTCGGGATGTTCGCCGCGTGTCAGCAGGGCAAGGCAGGAACTTGCCGCAATGTCTGGCAGGAACAGCGGCGCAGGTGTGGTTCTGGCCAACCAGTCACGCACTGCGACTGCGGTTGGGATGGGGGCAAGCCCGGCCCCGGCGCGCAGCACGGCTTGCAGCAAACCCTGATCGACGCCCGCCAGCCGATGCGCCTCTCGCGCGGGGGCAGCGGCCCGCACTTCGGCCAAGGTCAGATCGGGCAGCGTGGCCGCCAACCGCCGCAGGGCGGTATAAAGATCATCTTGCGCGGCAAGGGCGGTCGCGATTTCTGTGCGGCGTGGCATGGCTGTCTCCGTTTCCCCATGCATCGCATGGGTGCTGGCAGCGACGCAACGGTTGGCGAATTCTGCCGATGCGCGGCTTGCCGCCCTGCACCCTTGCGGTTAGCCTTGACGGATTATGCCCGAACCCGCGCAGCAGTTGCGGGAGGGGCGCAGAGGCACGAGATGAAACGTCTGATATTGGCAAGGCTATTGCCCGCGCTGCTGATCGCGGGCTGTGTTGGCGGGTCTGCGACACGCGATGTTCTGCAAGGCGCAATGACCATCAGCGGGCCATCTGGCTATTGTGTTGACCCCAGCGCCAGCCGCGAGGGCGATGATCGGGCGATCATTCTGATGGGGCGATGCAGTGCCAGCACGGCGGTCAAGCCGGCGGTCGTGACCCTATCTGTTGGCCCGGCCGGATCGGCGGGGGTGATGATTGCCGGCGGGGCGGAACTGACCAAATTCTTTACCTCGACCCAAGGCCGCAAGACTCTGGCGGCTTCGGGACGGGCGCGCGACGTGGAGGTGCTAGAGGCTCTCTCGGTGGGGGATGCTTTTCTCATGCGCCTGCAAGAGACTGACCAGCCCAGCTATTGGCGTGCGGTGATGG
Organism: uncultured Paracoccaceae bacterium; assembly: GCA_937927675.1. Taxonomy (GTDB): domain Bacteria; phylum Pseudomonadota; class Alphaproteobacteria; order Rhodobacterales; family Rhodobacteraceae; genus Tabrizicola_A. Next base: position 10,989 of record CALBSG010000135.1, read on the forward strand.
GGTTGCGCGGGCGGCTGGTGACAATCTCGGTCCAGGGCAGCTTGGCCGAACCCTTGGCCGTCGAAGATGGCCGTGTCCTGATCGACAAGTCGATTGCCACGATGCAGCGGGCCAATGGCAGCTAAGAGTTTCCCGTGGACCGCGAAGGGGCAACTCTTTAACCCTTTCAAACGATAACCGAATCGTTTCCAGTTGGGCGACAATGCCAGGAAGCGTGTGTAACGAGGGCAGTAAGGGCGGTAATGGCCGGGGTGGTTTCAAGGTTTCTTGACAGGGTAATGCACACGCGCGTGCTGCGCCGCTGGGGGCAGGCTGCCGATGGCGCGCAGACAACCGATCTGGAAAGCCTGCGGTCCTTGCGGTCCCGCGCCCGCGCGCTGCGCCGCAACCTTGACCGGGTGATCCACGAGGCCGAACATCGGCTCGCGTTGCCGGTGATCGGGTCGAATATCATCCGCAAGCCGCTTGGCACCGATTGGGCCTGGCGCCCCGATCTGTGGAAGGGGGCGATTCCGGTGCCCGGCTTTTCCTCGGTGCCGACCAAGGCCGAGGTGTATCCCGGTGCCACGATCTTTCACGATTGCCGTCGCTCGGAGTTGACGGTGCGCCAGATCCGCAATACCCGCGAGGCGGATATTGCCCCCTTTGGTTTTCGCATGGACGTGTTCCGCTTCGATGGCTCGTTCCTGTCCTTGGTGCTTGATCTGCCGGATGATGCAGCGCGGGGGCTGAAGCAAAAGCATCTGATCCGCATGGATGTGATCGTCGAGATGGAAAAGCCGCTGGAGATCTTTGCCCGGCTGAACATCAAGCACGGCCCGAACGTCGAGCAGATCGTGCGGGAACTGCCGCTGAATGAGGAAGAGGTGATGGTGGAGTTCGACCTTGCCTATTCCAAGATGAACGAAAAGCGGGTGGAGCGGCTTTGGATCGATCTGATCTTTGAGGGCCCGGAAATGAATCAGGTGATCCTGCGCGATGTCACCTTCTCGCGCCGCCCGCGCGCCGAGTTGTGAGGTTGAGATGGACGCGTTTACCCTGACCAAAACCCGTATTCGTGCCGGAATCTGGGAAGGCGTGGTGTCAGGTGCGGCCGAGGCCCCGACCCTTGCCGTGCTGCATTTGGAAAAGCCCGTTCAGGGGGTGACCGTGACGGCCGTGCCCGAGCGGCCCGGAGAATGGCTGGTTCAGGTGCCGATCCCGGCGGAGCTGTTGAGCGAGGGGGTGCAGACCTTTCTGATCGCCAATGCCGCCACCGGGGAAAAGTTGCAGCATTTTACGGTGATCACCGGCGTCGCCATGGAAGATGACTTGCGCGCCGAGGTGGATTTGCTGCGTGCCGAGTTGGACATGCTGAAACGCGCCTTCCGGCGGCATTGTCTGGAAACTGCAGAATAACGGCCATGCGCTTTGGGCCGGGGCCTTAGGCTTCTTCGACCCGCAAGACCCGCGGCACCTTGAATTCGATGTTTTCCTGCGCGGTTTCGACCAGTTCGATCACGGTTTCAAACCGGGCGCGGAAGGCATCAAGCACTTCGTTCACCAAAACCTCTGGCGCGCTTGCCCCGGCGGTCACGCCGACCGACCGGATCCCCTCCAAGGCACGCCAATCAATCTCTGATGCGCGCTGGATCAACTGGCTATAGGCGCAGCCTGCCGCGCGACCAACCTCGACCAGCCGTTTGGAGTTGGACGAGTTCGGCGCGCCGATCACCAAAAGTGCGTCGATCTTGGGGGCAATCGCCTTGACCGCCACCTGCCGGTTGGTGGTGGCATAGCAGATGTCTTCATGCGCGGGCGCCAGAATGGCCGGAAAGCGGGCCAGAAGCGCGGCAGCGATTTCGGCGGTGTCGTCAACCGACAGGGTGGTTTGGGTGATGAAGGCCAGCTTGCTCTCGTCGCGGACCTTCAGGCCTGCGACGTCGGCGACGGTTTCGACCAGCAGAACCTCGCCCGCGGGCAATTGCCCCATGGTGCCGATCACCTCTGGGTGGCCTTCGTGGCCAATCATGATCATCTGCAACCCGTTTTCGCTGTGGCGGGCGGCCTCATTGTGGACCTTGGTGACCAGAGGGCAGGTGGCATCGACCGCAATCATATTCCGATGCGCGGCTGCGGCAGGGACTGACTTTGGCACACCATGAGCCGAGAAAATCACCGGCCGGTCGGTCGGGCATTCGTCAAGTTCCTCGACAAACACCGCCCCTTTGGCGCGCAGCCCATCGACGACGAATTTGTTGTGCACGATTTCGTGGCGCACATAGACCGGGGCGCCCCATTTTTCGATGGCCATTTCGACGATCTTGATCGCCCGATCGACGCCTGCGCAAAAACCGCGCGGAGCGGCGAGGTAAAGGGTCAAGGGGGGCAGGGGCATACGGTCACCTTTGGCAATGGACAGCCGAGAGGTAAGGTTTGTCGCGGCTGTGGTCCAGTGCCGATTGTGTCAAACCGCAGCGGCGGTGGCCAGAGCCAGCACGACATAGCGGCCAATCTTGGCCAACGCGAGAAGCGGCAGAAACACCGTAAGCGGCATCCGCAGGGCCCCTGCCAAGGCGACAAACACATCGCCGCCCGGCGCCCAAGATAACAACAGCGACCACCGACCCCAGCGCGAAAACCAGCGCTCGGCGCGGGCAAGCTTTTCCGGCGGCAGGCGAAACCAACGCCAAAGCCCGGCCCCGCCCAAGCCCCGCCCAGCCGCATAGGTCAGGCAAGAGCCGAGCACATTGCCAAGGCTGGCCACCACTACAAGGCCCGGCAAAGCCCAGCCGTTTGCCGCAAGTGCAACGAAAGCCAGTTCGGATTGCATGGGTATTGGGGTGGCCGCGAGAAGGGCGGCCAGAAACATGCCACCAAGGGCCAGAAGATCAGTCATCATAAAGAAAGAACCGGGCGAATTGCATCGCCCGGTTCATAACAGCAATCGAGGATCACTTCACCTCGACAACGATATCTTCGCGCTCCAGCGGGCGCGGATCGCGCGGCGGGCGACCGATAACGTCGCGCAGTTCATCGAGTTCGATAAAGTTGTCGCATTGGCGGCGCAGTTCGTCTGCGATCATTGGCGGCTGGCTGCGGATGGTCGAAACCACCGAAACCCGAACACCCTGACGCTGCAGGCTTTCCACCAGCGGACGGAAGTCGCCGTCGCCCGAGAACAACACGACATGGTCAACGCGGTTCGCAAGCTCCATGGCATCGACGGTCAATTCGATATCCATATTGCCTTTGACCTTCCGGCGGCCTTGGCTGTCGGTGTATTCCTTCGCCGGCTTCGTGCGCATCGTGAAGCCGTTGTAGTGCAGCCAGTCCACCAAGGGACGGATCGGAGAATAGTCGTCATTCTCCAAAAGAGCGGTGTAGTAAAATGCGCGCAGCAACTTGCCCCGACGCAGGAATTCTTGCCGCAGGAGTTTGTAGTCGATGTCGAAGCCCAGCGACTTGGCAGCCGCATAAAGGTTCGAGCCATCAATAAACAGCGCCAGCCGCTCGTCTTTGTAAAACATATAGCCGTCCCCCAAAAATCTGCGCCAATCGAACTTCCGTGAGAGATCTACTTGTTGTAGCAATTCGATGAGCGAACGAGGCTGGATAACAGTCCAGCCGCCTTTGCGGCAAGACTAGCAAAGGATAGGATACCATCTGTGAGATTGACTGAAAAGCAACTCTTGGTTGCATTTGGCGCCAATCAGAATTTCGGCGATATCTCGCCAGACGGGCTGATTGCCGCGGCGTTGCGCGACATTGCGACGGTTCTTGATGCCGACGTTCAGGCGAGTGGTTTGTTTCGTACGCCCTGCTTTCCGGCCGGCGCTGGGCCGGACTATGTGAATGCCGCAGCCCTGGTGACCCTGCGAGAGACCCGGGGGCCGGATCAGGTTTTGGCGGATCTGCATGCGGTAGAGGCCCGATTCGGTCGGGTGCGGCAGACGCGCTGGGGTGCGCGGACACTGGATATCGATCTTTTGGCGATGGGCGATGTGGTTCTGCCTGATGCGCAAACTCATCAATATTGGCGCGATCTTCCCGCAGAGGCGCAGCAGCGCCAGACCCCCGACCAGCTGATCCTGCCGCACCCGCGCCTGCAAGATCGCGCCTTTGTATTGGTGCCCTTGGCCGATGTGGCAGCGGGGTGGCGCCATCCGATCCTTGGTCGCAGCGTTGTCGAGATGTTAGAAGCCCTGCCGCAGGCGGATCGCGACGAGGTGGTGCGGTTGACCCCTGCCGCATCTGCTTGATTATGCGCTTGTCAAGTCCCGGGTTCGCGCCTAAATAGGCCTTTCACTTTCCCCAAGCCTACTGGAGCATCCCATGGCCCGCGTGACGGTCGAAGATTGCGTTGACAAGGTTCCGAACCGGTTCGAACTGGTGATGCTGGCCGCCCATCGGGCGCGCGAGATCCAGTCCGGTTCGGCCCCTTCGGTTGATCGCGACAATGACAAGAACCCGGTTGTCGCCCTGCGCGAAATCGCCGAGGAAACCCAGTCGGCTGCCAGCTTGCGCGAGCGCATGATCGAAAGCCACCAGACCCAGATCGAGGTGGATGAACCCGAAGAAGACCAGATGGCGCTTCTGATGTCGGGTGAAATCGATCGTCCGATGGCCGATGACATGTCGGAAGAGCGTATGCTGCGTATGCTCATGGAAGCCCAGGGCGAAAACTGAGCAGGAATTAGGCCGCAAGGCCGGGCAGGGCGGTGATGATTGACGTTGAAGACCTCATCGCCCTTGTCCGAAATTATAATCCGCGTTCCAATGCCGATCTGATCCGCCGGGCCTATGCCTATGGCACGCAGATGCATGAAGGCCAGTTCCGCAAGTCGGGCGAGCCCTATTTTACCCATCCTGTCGCGGTCGCCGCGATTCTGACCGAACAGCAGCTGGACGATGCCACCATCGTTACGGCGCTTTTGCACGACACCATCGAAGATACCAAATCGACCTACAGTGAGGTGGCCAAGCTCTTTGGCGAAGATGTCGCCGAACTGGTCGATGGTGTTACCAAGCTGACCAACCTGCAACTTTCGTCGACCGAATCGCAGCAGGCCGAGAATTTCCGCAAGCTGTTCATGGCCATGTCGAAAGACCTGCGGGTGATCTTGGTCAAGCTGGCGGACCGGCTGCATAACATGCGCACCATCCGCAGCATGCGCCCGGAAAAGCAGGTCCAAAAAGCCCGCGAGACGATGGAGATCTATGCACCCTTGGCGGGTCGCATGGGGATGCAGTGGATGCGCGAGGAGTTGGAGGATCTGGCCTTCAAGGTCCTGAACCCCGAGGCGCGCAATTCGATCATCCGCCGTTTTCTGACACTGCAGAAAGAAGCGGGTGATGTGGTCCACAAGATCACGGCCGATATTCGCACCGAACTTGAAAAAGTGCAGATCGAAGCCTCGGTCTATGGTCGGGCGAAAAAGCCCTACTCGATCTGGCGCAAGATGCAGGAAAAGGATCTGGCGTTTTCCAGCCTGTCCGACATCTACGGTTTTCGGGTGATCTGCGAATCCGTGGCCGATTGCTATCGTATTCTGGGCGTGATCCATCAGCGCTGGCGCGCGGTGCCGGGCCGTTTCAAGGATTACATCAGCCAGCCGAAATCCAACGGCTATCGGTCCATCCACACCACGGTTTCGGGCCGTGATGGCAAGCGCGTCGAGGTGCAGATCCGCACCCGTGAGATGCACGAAGTGGCCGAGGCTGGTGTGGCCGCGCATTGGTCTTACCGCGAAGGTGTGCGGGCAAAGAACCCCTTTGCCGTCGATCCGGGCAAGTGGATCGCCAGCTTGACCGAGCGGTTGGACGAGGAAGATCACGACGAGTTTCTCGAAAACGTAAAGCTGGAAATGTATTCCGATCAGGTGTTCTGCTTCACGCCCAAGGGCGATGTGGTGCAGTTGCCGCGGGGGGCCACGCCCTTGGACTACGCCTATTCCATCCATACCCGCATCGGAAATTCCTGCGTTTCGGCCAAGGTTGATGGGATCCGCGTGCCGTTGTGGACTCGTTTGAAAAACGGTCAGTCGGTCGAGATCATCACCGCCGAGGGGCAGCGCCCGCAGGCAAGCTGGATTGACATTGTGACCACGGGCCGGGCCAAGGCCGCGATCCGCCGCAGCTTGCGCGAGGAAGATCGCGGGCGCTTTGTGCGGCTGGGTCAGGAATTGGCACGGGCCGCGTTTGAACATGTGGGCAAGAAGGCCACCGACAAGGCGTTGCGCACGGCGGCCAAGATGCTGGGTGTGCCGGACGAAGACGAATTGTTGGCGCGGCTAGGGTCGGCCGAACTGACCGCGCGCAAGGTGGTCGAAACGCTTTATCCCGAACTGTCGCTCTCGGCGGCTGAGGAAGTGGAGACATCACGCCCCGTCGTCGGTCTGACCGATGAGCAGACGTTCCGCCGCGCCCAATGTTGCCAGCCGCTGCCGGGGGAGCGCATCGTCGGGATCACCTATCGGGGGCAAGGCGTGGTGGTTCATGCCATCGACTGCCCTGCGCTGGAGGAGTTCGAAGAGCAGCCGGGCCGTTGGGTTGACCTGCATTGGCATGCTGGTCGTCACAAAGCGGTGAACACTGTCAGCCTAGAGGTCACAATCTCGAATGATGCGGGGGTTCTGGGCCGCATATGCACCTTGATTGGCGAGCAGAAGGCCAATATCTCGGACCTGCGTTTCACCGAGCGCAAACCAGATTTTTACCGTTTGATCGTTGATGTTGACTTGCGCGATGTGGAGCATCTCCACATGGTCATGACCGCGCTAGAGGCCGAGACGGATGTGGCGCAGGTTGCCCGTCATCGGGATGTGACACGAAAGCCCTAAGATGGGGCAGGGTTCGGGCGCTGGCCCGAAGGGAAGGAAACGGGTTGGTCTTTAAGCGCAGAGATCCCTTGAGCTGGGGCGCATGGCTGCGTGAGCAGGTCTACCCGCGTTCGGGGTTCAAGCGCGCAACGCGTTATGTGATCCACCGCATGCGCCGCCTGCCCGATCAGCCGCATAAGGTGGCGCGCGGCGTGTTTGCCGGGTCGTTGGTGGGGTTCCTGCCTTTGCCGGGGATGCAGTTCATCGCGGCATGGGCAGCCAGCCGGGCGATCAATGGCAATCTGTTGGCCGCACTTTTGGCGACCTTTAACACCAATCCGGTTACGACGCCCTTTTTCGCCGTACTGGCCATGACCTTGGGCCATTGGATCCTTGGCATCGAAAAGCCGCTGTCGTGGGAATATATCAGTGGCGCCACCGAACAGGCCGCCACGGATCTGTGGTTCAACACGCTGGCGATCTTCAACAGCGATGTGGCGAACTGGGATGGCCTGATCCAGTTCTGGCACGAGATTTACTGGCCCTATTTCATTGGTGCGCTTGGGCCCGGCATCATCCTTAGCCTGATCGGCTATTACATCACCATTCCCTTGGTCGAGGCCTATCAAAAGGCACGCGCGGCCAAGGCGGATGATCGCAAGGAACGGCGCCGTAAACTGAAAGCGACCTTGGCCGAGGCTGCCGCCCGCTTGCGTCCGCATCGCGAAGGCGACAAAGTCGCGCCGAAAGAGCAGGACGGGCAAAAGCCCGACGAGCATTAAGCGACAAAGGAGCGGGCCATGGACAAGTTGCGTCTGGGAGTGAACATCGACCATGTGGCCACTGTTCGCAACGCCCGTGGGTCTGCTTGGCCTGACCCCTTGCGCGCGGCCCTTTTGGCAGAAGCAGCGGGTGCCGATGGAATCACGGCCCATCTGCGCGAAGATCGTCGCCATATCCGCGATGCCGATATGGACGCCTTGCAGGCGGGTATTGAAATTCCGCTGAACTTTGAATGTGCCGCCACCGATGAAATGGCCGCAATCGTGTTGCGGCTGAAACCGCATGCAGTCTGCCTTGTGCCCGAGCGTCGCGAAGAGCGTACCACCGAAGGCGGCCTTGATGTGGCCGGGGATGAAGCCCGGCTTGCCCGTTATGTCGCCCCCCTGCGGGAGGCTGGCTGCCGGGTGTCGATGTTCATTGGTCATGCCGAAGCACAGATCCGGGCCTCGGCGCGCATTGGTGCTGCGGTGGTGGAGCTGCACACCGGCCACTATTCCGACCTGCACGCCGAGGGCCGGCTGGACGAGGCCGATGCCGAGCTTGACGCCCTGCGCAAGGGGGCTGCATTGGCCCATTCCTTGGGCCTTGAGGTGCACGCGGGCCACGGTCTGACCTATGACAACGTGGCCCCGATTGCTGCGATCCCCGAAGTGCGGGAACTGAATATCGGTCATTTCCTGATCGGCGAGGCGATCTATCTGGGTCTTGGCCCAGCCATCGAGGAAATGCGCCGCCGGATGGATCTGGCCCGGGGATAAGGCGTCTGGCCCCCCGTGCCAAACTTGACTCCCGCGCCCCCACCCCGCATGAAGCGGCCAATCTGACGCAAAGGCGATCCACATGGCAAAATCCGAAGGCGGCATTGGCGAAACGATCAAGACCGTGGTCTGGGCGCTGCTGATTGCGGGCGTCTTTCGCACGCTGTTCTTTCAACCGTTCTGGATCCCGTCGGAATCGATGAAATCGACGCTGCTGATCGGCGATTTCATCTTTGTGAACAAGATGGCCTACGGCTATTCGCGCTATTCCTGCCCCTTTGGCATCTGCCCGATTTCAGGCCGTATTCTGGGCAGCGCACCGCAGCGCGGCGATGTGGTGGTGTTCCGCCACCCGGTCAATGGTGCAGACATGATCAAGCGCTTGGTCGGTCTGCCGGGTGACACGATCCAGATGAAGCAGGGTGTGCTTTACATCAACGGTGCGGCAGCGCCGCAAGTTGCCGATGGTGCCTTTGAGGAAGTGTTCGAGCCGCAGGGGCCGATGGGCAACCGTCCGCGCTGTGAAAATGCGCCGAATTTGGGCGAAATTTGCCAAAAGCCGCGGTTCATTGAAACCCTGCCCGAGGGCAAGCAGCACACCGTGCTGAACCTCGAAGATGGGCCGGGCGACAATACCGATGTCTACACCGTGCCGGAAAAGCACTACTTCTTCATGGGCGACAACCGCGACAATTCGCTGGACAGCCGTTTTGCGCAAACGTCTGGCGGGGTTGGGTTCGTGCCTGAGGAATACCTGATCGGCCGGGCCGACCGGGTCGTGTTCTCGTCGGCGGGCACCCGGATGTTGTATTTCTGGACTTGGCGCAGCGACCGCTATTTGCAGGCCGTCGAGTAAGTATGCCCTTTCTGACGGCGCTTTTCGATCTGAACGGTACGGCGACCCGCAAGCAGGCCTTGCGGGTTTTCCTTGTTCTGCTTCTCGCACTGGTTTCGCTTGTGCTGGTGCGGGCGTTCTTGCCTTCGGCGGGGCGCTTTGCGGATCCCGTCGTGGGGATGGTCGTCGTCTGGTGGTTCGCGACCATGGTGCGACGGCTACATGATGCGGGCCATAGCGGCGGCTGGGCTTTGTTTTTGCTGGTGCCTTATGTTGGGGTGCTTGTCGCGATCTGGGTGCTGATGTTGCGTGGTGATCGGCCTTTCAACAACAGTCACGCTGGTCTGCGGGCCGCAGGAACCGCCGGTCTGGTGCTGATGGCGGTCTTGTCGCTGTCGCGGGTGTTTTGGGCACCATATTGGAGCGCATCGGAAGCGATGAAGCCCAATCTGCTGGTTGGAGATTATCTTGTCACGCGCTATGCCCAGCCCGAAAATCTGGTGCGCGGTGACGTTGTGGTCTTTCGCCACCCTGTGACGGGTGTGCCAATGGTTGCGCGGTTGATCGGCCTTTCGGGCGACCTTATCCAGATGGCGAATGGTGCCGTGGTGCTGAATGATGCGGTGCTTGGTCAGGCCGATGCCGGAATGATGACCGAGGTTTTCTTGCCGCAGGGGCCGATGCGTTTGCTGCCGCGTTGCACCAATGGCGTGGTGGGGATTGGCGGGCGATGCGATCTGGCGCTTTTGCGCGAAACCCTGCCTGATGGGCGCAGCTATCTGACGGGCAATCTGGGCGACCTCGGTTTTGCCGACACGACCGACACCTTCACCGTGCCCGAGGGGCAGTTGTTCTTTCTTGGCGACCATCGCGACAACTCTGCCGACAGCCGTCTTGCCCAGGCGGCAGGCGGCTTGGGCTTTGTCCCGGCTGAAAATGTGATAGGACGGGTGACACGCGTGGTGTTCTCCTCTGCCGGAACCTATCTTTGGCAGATATGGGACTGGCGTGGTGACCGTATATTCAAGGCCGTGGAATGAGACTTTCGGCAGATCTTCTGGCCTTTCAGGGCCGTATTGGACATGTGTTCCGTCAACCTGCCCTGCTGGTGCGGGCTGTGACGCATTCGTCGATCTCGTCGCCGACGCGCCCCGACAACCAGCGGCTGGAGTTTCTAGGCGATCGGGTCTTGGGTCTGGTGATGTCCGAGGCCTTGCTGGCCGCGGATGACAAAGCCTCGGAAGGGCAACTTGCCCCGCGTTTCAACGCTTTGGTGCGCAAGGAAACCTGCGCCGAAGTTGCACGCGAGGTTGGCCTTGGCGATGTGCTGAAGCTGGGGCGATCTGAAATGCTGTCTGGCGGGCGTCGGAAAGAGGCGCTCTTGGGGGACGCGATGGAAGCCGTTATCGCGGCGACCTATCTTGATAGCGGATTTGATGCGGCTCGCGCGCTGGTGCTGCGCTTGTGGGGCGGGCGTATCGGCGCCGTCGAAACAGACGCGCGTGACCCGAAGACCAGCTTGCAGGAATGGGCGCAGGCCCGGGCGATGAAACCGCCAAGCTATACCGAACTCGGCCGTGACGGCCCCGACCATGCCCCGCAATTCACCGTCGAGGTGAGACTCGACAATGGCGCGACGGAAATCGCCCGCGCCGGAACCAAACGCGCCGCCGAACAGGCCGCAGCCCGGACGCTCTTGTCCCGGATGGAGACTTTGAATGACTGACGACACACGCGCCGGATTTGTTGCCCTGATCGGCGAACCGAATGCCGGGAAATCCACCCTTCTGAACAAGATGGTGGGGGCCAAGGTTTCGATCGTCACCCACAAGGTGCAGACCACCCGGGCGCGGATCCGGGGGATTGCCATCGAGGGGACAAGCCAGATCGTCTTTGTCGACACCCCCGGTATTTTCCGCCCCCGGCGGCGGCTGGATCGGTCGATGGTCAAGGCCGCTTGGGGTGGGGCATCGGATGCCGATATCGTTGTGCTGCTGATCGAGGCGCATCGCGGGCTGACCGAGGGGGCGCAGGCCATCATCGACCGGCTGCGTGATGAGATGCCGCGCGGCAAGCCGGTGGCCTTGGCGATCAACAAGATCGACCGGGTCAAGGCCGAGGTGCTTTTGGCGCTGGCGCAGAAGGTGAATGAGGCGTTTCCGTTTGTGAAAACCTTCATGATTTCGGCTGAGCGAGGCCATGGCGTCGACGCCTTGCGGGAGTGGTTGGCGGCGGAGGTGCCGGAAGGCCCATGGTTCTATCCCGAGGACCAAATCGCCGATCTGCCGATGCGGATGATTGCCGCCGAGATGACCCGTGAAAAGCTGACGCTGCGGCTGCACGAAGAACTGCCCTATCAGCTGACGGTCGAAACCGAGAAATGGGAAGACAAGCCTGATGGGTCGACCCGCATCGACCAGATCGTTTACGTCTCACGCGATGGCCACAAAGGGATCGTGCTGGGCAACGGCGGTGAGACGATCAAGGCGATCGGCGTGGCCGCACGGGCTGAAATCTCGACCTTCCTTGATCGCAAGGTGCATCTGTTCCTGCAGGTGAAGGTGCGCGAAAACTGGCAGGAAGAAGCCGAGCGCTATTCCGAGATGGGCTTGGATTTCAAGGACGGCGATGCCTGATCTGGCGCCGGAACTTGCGCAAAATCCGGTCCATTTGGCCGGGGATGTGCTTAGGTTGGCGGTCAGAGCCTCCGGCGGGAGTATTTTGGCCAAGATGAAAGCATGAGCGTACGTTTGGCGACCGGGGTTTGGGTGGCGGCGTATCTCGCGCGGCTGCGGTCGGCGGGACTGGCGGCCTATGTCGTGGCCAAGGGGGATCCGACGGCAGGGGCCGTGGTGGTGAAGCTGGTTCGGCCGGGTGGCATGGCACGGGCCATGGCGCGGCGGTTTGATTTCGAGACAGGCGCGCGGGTTTGGGCAGTTCTGACCGAGGGGGGGGAGCGCGAGGTGGATGCGCTTTTGGCCCGCGAGCGGGCGCGTGACCCGGACCTTTGGCTGATTGACGTCGAGGATATGGGCGGCATGGGTCTGTTGGACGCCGAGGGGCTGGCCGACGGCTGAGCCTTGCCTTTTGCCCCGACGCAAGCAGATAGTCGGATCATGGATTGGCAGGACGAGGGCTGCATCATCGCGCTGCGGGCGCATGGTGAAACGGCAGCGATCATCGAAGTCTTTACGGCAGGGCATGGGCGGCATGCGGGCGTGGTGCGAGGGGGCGCATCGCGAAAGATGGCGGCTGTCTTGCAGCCGGGGTCGCAGGTGGCCGTCACGTGGCAGGCGCGGTTGTCAGAGCATATGGGCGTTTTCACTGTCGAGCCTGTGCAATCGCGTGCCGGGTTGATGGGGGACCGGCTGGGCTTGGCGGGCCTGAATGCGATTTGTGCCATGCTGCATCTGGCCCTGCCCGAGCGGGAAACCCATCCCGGCCTTTGGCGGGCGACGATGGCGCTTTTGGCGGCGTTGGAGCGCAGTGCCGATTGGCCGGAGCAATATTTGCGTTGGGAAGCGGTGCTGCTCGAGGAGTTGGGCTTTGGTTTGGATCTGGGGCGTTGTGCGGTGACCGGCGCACGAGAGGGTTTGGCTTATGTCAGCCCCAAGACCGGCCGAGCGGTCAGCGTGGCGGGTGCGGGCGATTGGGCGGCGCGGCTTTTGCCTTTGCCGCAGGTGCTTTTGGGGCAGGGCCGGGCAAGCGGTGCGGAACTGGCGCAGGGCTTTGCGGTCACGGGGCATTTTCTGGCCCGGTCTTTGGAGCCGATCTTGCGCGGACATCCGCTGCCAGCCGCGCGCGGGCGGCTTCTCGATCTGTTGGCGACGCTTTGAGGTCGCGGATAGACTCGGCTGTCGGTGTGGAACTGGCTAAGTTCCGCACATGGCTTTGCGTTATATCCCCCTGCATCTGAAACACCCGGCGACCCCGAAGATCACCGATTTCGCGATTCTCTCCGGGTTGGAGGCCGCTGTGCGCGGCACGTTGATTTCGACCGTGCCGATTGCGGTCTATGACGCCTTTGGCTCTGCCAGCAATCTGTCGACAGTCTATCTGATGGCCGGGGTGATCACGCTGTTCTGGGGGCTGTTGGTGCCGCGTCTGACGCAGCTTTTGCCGCGCCGCTGGGTCTATTCGGCGGGCTGTGGGCTGTATCTGGTGGCGATGGCGCTGTTCATTGCCGGGACGACGATCACGGTGCAATTGGCGATCCTGATTTCAGCCATGGCGACGGTGACGACCTTTGTCTGTCTGAACGCCTATGTGTTGGACTATGTGGCCCGCGCCGATCTGGGGCGCACGCAGGGCCAGCAGATGGTCTATGCCGCTGTGCCGTGGGCCGTTGGGCCGCTGAGCGGGGTCTGGCTGCGTGGGGTTTGGGCGCCCTTGCCGTTTCTGGTGGCGGGGGGCTTTGCGCTGCTGTTGCTGGCGGTGTTTTGGTATCTGCGGCTGGGCAATGGCAAGCAGATCACCCGCGCCAAGGGGCCGGCGGTTAATCCTTTGGCCTATCTGGGGCGGTTTTTCCGGCAGCCGCGGCTGATCATCGGCTGGCTGTTCGCGGTATTTCGCAGCTGTGGCTGGTGGGTCTATGTCGTCTATGTGCCGGTCTTCTGTATCGAGAGCGGGCTGGGTGACAAATTGGGCGGCGTGATGCTGTCGATCAGCAATGCCTCGTTGTTGCTTTCCCCCATGATGGCCCGCGCCGCGCGGCGGTTGACGGTGCGGCGCTCCTTGCTGTTTGCGCTGGCTTATTGCGCCACCCTGTTCACTGCGGCGACGGTGTTTTCACCGGTGCCGATGCTCGCCTTGGCGGCGCTGTTCTGTGCCTCTTTTGGGCTGGTGATGCTGGATGTGGTGGGCGGCTTGCCCTTCCTGATGTCGGTCAAGCCGTCAGAGCGGGCCGAGATGGCCGCCGTCTATTCCAGCTTCCGCGATGTGTCGGGGATTTTGACCCCCGGCGCGGCCTATTTGGTGCTGATGGTCTTTCCGCTGTCGGGGATATTTGCGGCCAGCGGGTTCGCGTTTGGCCTGTCGTGGTGGCTGGCGCGGAATTTGCATCCGCGCCTTGGCTCGCCGCGCCCGTCGCGGGGCGGGGTTTAGTCGAGCAACCGCCGTGCGATGACCTGTGCCTGAATCTCCGCCGCGCCTTCGAAGATGTTCAGGATGCGGGCATCGCAGAGGATACGGCTGATCTGGTATTCCAGCGCAAAGCCGTTGCCGCCGTGGATTTGCAGCGCATTATCGGCGGAAGACCAAGCCACGCGGGCGCCCAGAAGCTTGGCCATGCCCGCCTCAAGATCGCAGCGCTTGTCATGGTCTTTCTGCCAAGCAGAGAAATAGGTCAGCTGGCGGGCGACCATGATCTCGACCGCCATCATGGCGAGTTTCGAGGCGATGCGGGGAAATTCGATCAGCGATTTGCCGAATTGTTTGCGGTCTTCGGCATAGCGCATCCCGGTTTCCAAGGCTGACTGGGCCACGCCAATGGCACGGGCGCCGGTCTGGATGCGGGCGGATTCGAAGGTTTGCATCAACTGCTTGAACCCCTGCCCCGGCTGGCCGCCGAGAAGGTTGTCAGCCGCCACCTTGAAGCCGTCGAAGGCGAGTTCGTATTCCTTCATGCCGCGATAACCGAGCACTTCAATCTCGCCACCGGTCATGCCGGGAGTCGGGAAGGGCGCTTCGTCCGTGCCGGGGGTCTTTTCGGCCAGGAACATGGAAAGACCACGGTAATCAGTGGTTTCCGGGTCAGTGCGGGCCAGTAGGGTCATGACATGGGTGCGCGCGGCGTGGGTGATCCAGGTCTTGTTGCCGGTCACCTCCCAGCCCTCTTCGGTGCGGACGGCGCGGGTGCGCAAAGACCCGAGGTCAGATCCGGTGTTCGGTTCGGTGAAAACGGCGGTGGGCAGGGTTTCGCCCGAGGCCAGACGCGGCAGCCACTTGGCTTTTTGTTCGGGCGTGCCGCCGCACAGGATCAACTCGGCCGCGATCTCAGAGCGGGTGCCCAAGGAGCCAACGCCGATATAGCCGCGCGAGAGTTCTTCGGAAACCACCACCATCGACGCTTTGGACAGGCCAAAACCGCCGAATTCTTCTGGGATGGTCAGGCCGAAAACACCCATTTCAGCCAGATCCTGAATGATCTCCATCGGGATCAACTGATCATCAAGATGCCATTGATGGGCAAAGGGGATGACCTTTTCTTCGGCGTAACGGCGGAACTGATCGCGGATCATCTCCAGCTCTTCATCCAGCCCCGTCGCGCCAAAAGTGGCGCGGCCGTGGTTGTCGCGCATCAGCGTCACCAGCCGTTCGCGGGCGGCATGGGTGTTGCCGTGGGCCATCAGCCGCGCAACCGCCGCGCAGGGGGCGGGCGGCGTGACGCCAAGATCAGACAGCCGGGCCATTTCGCCTTGGCTCATCGGGATGCCGCCCCGGATCTGCGTCAGGTATTCGCCATAGGCGATTTGCAACAACAGGCCTTCCATTTCGCCAAAGCTGCCAGCCTCGGCCAGCCTCAAGGCCCAAGCCCGCATCTGGCGTAGGGCTTCGGTATAGGTGGCCAGCCAAGACAGCGCGTGGGCGGCATATTGGTTTGCCTCCAAGGCCGGGCCGGAAATCTTGCCACCTTGGGTGACCAAGTCGCGCAGCGCCTCGCGTGCTTCGACGAACAGGGCTTCTACTTCGGGCAAAGCCGCCGCTGTCAGGGGCAGGAGGTCATCCAGAAGCGCGGGCGTGCGGGCGTCAAGGGCCATGGTCAGTCCTTAAGGGATTCTGCGATTGCGAAAAGGGTTAGAGATTTTGCAGTCGCAGCGCAATATCATTTCGCGAAATGGGGTATGAGTTGATGGAATATGTCGCAGAGATTTTCGCAGTGCAGGCCCACACCGTGCAGGCTATGTCTGCGCCCAAAGGGAGGACCGTGTGAACCATTTGGTCGTTTTGATTGGCGAGCCTGTCTTTTGGGCGGCACTTGCCGTCACACTTTTTGCCGGGTTCGTGAAAGGCGTGGCTGGTTTCGCCATGCCTTTGGTCATGATCTCCAGCTTTTCGGCCTTTTTGCCGCCGGAACAAGCGCTGGCCGGCCTGATCCTTCCGACGCTTGTCACCAATATCAGTCAAGCCACACGGCAGGGGGTGGGGGCCGCTTGGGGCAGCGTCAAGGACTATTGCCGGTTTCTGATTGCGACCTTGGTGATGATTGTCATCTCAGCCCAATTTGTGACTGTGATCCCGCAGGGCCTGTTCCTGCTCCTCTTGGGCATGCCGATCACCGCCTATGCGCTGGCGCAACTGACGGGCCGTAATCTCGCGCTGCGGTTGGAGCATCGGGGCCGTGCTGAATGGATCTTAGGTGCGATCGGTGGGCTTTACGGCGGGGTTTCCGGGGTCTGGGGGCCGCCCTTGATCGTCTATTTGCTGTCGGTGGGGGCGGACAAAACCGAGACGGTCCGCGTGCAGGGCGTGGTCTTTTTCCTTGGTGCGTTGGTGTTGCTATCGGCGCATCTGCAGACCGGGCTGATGTCAGGGGCGAACCTGTGGTTTTCCGCGGCTTTGGTTCTTCCGGCGATCGTCGGTCAAATCTTTGGACAACGGTTGCAAGACAATATGGATCAAGCCCGCTTTCGCCGCTGGACCCAGGCCCTGTTGGTCCTGACGGGGCTCAATTTGATCTGGCGGTCGCTGATGCTTTGAACGCAAAAGGCCCCCGCGCATTGGCAGGGGCCTTTGGGATTCCCGTGAAAGTCAGCGTCAGCCGATGGCGGCAGCTTTCACATCGGTGTCAACGTGGGCCAGATACTGGCCGAAGTTGTCCGAGAACATCTTGACCAGCTTGGCGGCCTGCGCGTCATAGGCGGCCTTGTCGGCCCAAGTTGCCTTGGGGTCCAGAAGCGTGGCATCGACGCCCGGCACTTCGACCGGCACTTCAAAGCCAAAGTTGGCGTCCTTGCGGAACTTCACCTTGTTCAGGCTGCCATCCAACGCAGCAGACAAAAGCGCGCGGGTGGCTTTGATCGGCATGCGACGGCCGGTGCCGAAAGCCCCACCCGACCAGCCGGTGTTCACCAACCAGCAGGTTGCCCCAGTTTCGGCAATCTTTTCTTGCAAGAGTTTGCCGTAAACTTCCGGGCGGCGCGGCATGAAGGGGGCGCCGAAGCAGGTCGAGAAGGTCGGGGTCGGTTCGACCACGCCACGTTCGGTGCCGGGGGTCTTCGAGGTGAAGCCGGACAGGAAGTGATACATCGCCTGCGCCGGAGTCAGGCGGGCGATGGGCGGCAGGACGCCATAGGCGTCGCAGGTCAGCATGATGACATTTTTCGGCTGACCCCCCAGACCTGTGGCCGACGCGTTGGAGATATATTCCAGCGGATAGGCGCAGCGGGTGTTTTCTGTCAGCGACTTGTCGGCAAAGTCGAGTTCCAGCGTCTCGGGGTCGTAGACCATGTTTTCCACCACGGTCGCGAACTTGTGGGTGGTGGCGTAGATTTCCGGTTCTGCCTCGGCCGACAGGTTGATGGTCTTGGCATAGCAGCCACCTTCGAAGTTGAAGGTGCCATTGCCCGACCACCCATGTTCATCGTCGCCGATCAACGTCCGATCAGGGGCCGCGGAAAGCGTGGTTTTGCCAGTGCCCGACAGGCCAAAGAAGATCGCGGTTTCATCCAGCTTGCCCGGTGCGTGGTTGGCCGAGCAGTGCATCGGCATCACGCCTTTTTCCGGCAGGATATAGTTGAGCAGGGTAAAGACCGACTTCTTGTTCTCGCCCGCATAGGCGGTGTTGCCGATCAAGATCAGCTTTTTGTCAAAGTTCAGCGCGATGACGGTTTCGGTGCGGCAACCGTGGCGGGCCGGATCGGCCTTGAAGGTCGGGCAGTTGATGATCGACCATTCCGGCACAAAGCTGTCCAGCTCTGCCCGTTCCGGGCGGCGCAGCATGTGACGGATGAAGAGGCCGTGCCAGGCAAGCTCGGTCACAACCCGCACATCCAACCGATGCGCCGGGTCGGCGCCGCCGAACAGGTCCTGCACGAAATAGTCGCGGCCCTTCATGTGCGCCAGCATGTCGGCATGCAGACGGTCAAAGGCATCAGGTGCCATCGGGGCGTTGTTTTCCCACCAGATGGTGTTTTCCACCGACGGGGTGCGGACAACGAATTTATCTTTCGGAGAGCGGCCGGTGAACTGGCCGGTGGTGCACAGGAATGCACCGCCCTTGCCCAACCGACCCTCGCCACGGGAGACGGCGGCCTCGACCAGAGCAGGCTCGATATAGTTGTAATAGACGTTGCCCAGTCCCGTGATGCCTTGCGCTTCAAGCGTCGCCTTGGGGTTTACACGTCCATTCGTCATCCTGCTTGCTCCCGTTTCCGCCCTTGGCGGGTGGTTCAAAATCGGGGGGCCGGGCCATGGCGCCCCCAGCTGACGGGCGGCGGGCCGCCCATGGCCGCCCTATAACATGGTGATTTTGGGGGGAATAGGACGCAATCACACAGTTAGCGCAACCACTTTCGGATTAGCGCTACCAATTGGCCTTGGTTGGATGAACTGCGGCAAATTAGTCATTCCTTTGGAGTTTTCCGCTCTCATAAGAGAGCTTGTGTGAACTGATTCGCACATATTGGTTGATTCCGGTGCCTGGAAAATGGATCATACGAGAAAAATCAGGCAAGCCGAGCAGAATAGGGAAGCCCAAACATGGCAAGGATCGCCCTTGTAGACGACGACAGGAATATCCTGACGTCGGTATCGATGACTCTTGAGGCTGAAGGTTTCGAGGTGGAAACCTATAATGACGGCCAATCGGCCCTTGATGCGTTCAACCGCCGCTTGCCCGACATGGCAGTGCTGGACATCAAGATGCCCCGGATGGATGGGATGGATCTGTTGCAGCGCCTGCGGCAGAAGACGACCATGCCCGTGATCTTCCTGACATCAAAAGATGATGAGATCGACGAAGTTCTCGGCCTTCGGATGGGCGCCGATGATTATGTGAAGAAACCCTTCAGCCAGCGGCTTTTGGTGGAGCGTATCCGCTCGCTGTTGCGGCGGCAGGACGCGATCGTCACCGGTGAAGTGGCGGTGACCGAGGAAACCAAGATCATTGAACGGGGTCATCTGCGGATGGATCCTTTGCGTCATGCCGTTGCCTGGAAGGGCAAAGATGTGTCGCTGACCGTGACCGAATTCATGCTGTTGCAGGCGCTGGCGCAGCGTCCCGGCTTTGTGAAGTCGCGCGATCAGCTGATGGATGTGGCCTATGATGATCAGGTCTATGTCGACGACCGCACCATCGACAGCCATATCAAGCGGTTGCGCAAAAAGATGCGCTCGGTCGACGAAGAATTCTCCGCGATCGAAACGCTTTACGGCATCGGCTATCGTTACAACGAAGAATGACCGCGGTCGGCAAAATCGAGATGGCCACGGCAAAACCCGCAAAAACGGGCGATCTGTTGCTGGGCGAAGATTGGGTGTCGCCTGACGCCGCCGTTGACCCGACCATTTCCGAGGGTCGGGCGCGGCGCGGGCTGATTTCGTTGAACCGCTCGCCGCTAGCCCGCAAGATCATCGTCTTCAACCTGATGGCGCTGGTTGTGTTGGTGTCGGGTGTGCTGTTTTTGAACCCGTTCCGCGACAGCCTTGTGGTGCAGCGCGAAAAGGCTTTGATGACAGAGGCCCAATTGGTGGCCAACGTGGTCAGCGCGGCACAGGCCGATGGGCGGGGTCTGCCGCGCTCTTTGGGCGATATTGCGGTTGGTCCGGGGTTGGAGGTGTTCCTGTTCGATCCAACCGGCGCCCTTGTGGCCCAAGGGCAGGGAAAGGCGCGTCCGGGTCTGACGCCGGAAAAGCCACGATCAACGGTTATCACCGATTTCCTGAATACGATCTGGAGCGGCGTCTCCGGTGCCATTGGCGGCAGCACATCACAATATGAGCCCGTGACTGGCATCAGCCTTGCGCGGGAGATGTTCGCCAAGGCCGCCTTGGGCGACACTGCGTCTTCGACAGGGCAAGGCGTTGGAAGCGGCACGATCTTTTCGGTGGCAACGCCCGTCTTGCAGGCGAATGTGGTGACTGGTGTGGTTGCGCTTGCCTCGGCTGAAGGCGAGATCGACCGCCTGGTGCGTTATGAGCGCGAGCAAATCCTGCAAATGTTTGTGATTGCCTTGCTGGTGTCGATTGGCCTGAGCCTTGTCTTGGCCTCGACCATTGCCAATCCGCTCTCTGATTTGGCGGCCGCCGCAGAACTGGGCCGCGATCGCGACGCGCGCAAACTGTCGCCCGGCCGCATCCGTATTCCGGATCTTGCCGCGCGCCCCGACGAAATTGGCCGTCTTTCGGTTGCGATGCGGGGCATGGTTGCCGCGCTTTACGATCGGATCGACGCCAACGAACAATTCGCCGCCGACGTCAGCCATGAAATCAAGAACCCGCTGGCCAGCTTGCGCTCTGCCGTGGGGTCCTTGCGTCTGGTGAAGAAAGAAGAACATCGCGAAAAACTTCTGGAAGTCATCGACCATGATGTGCGCCGTCTGGACCGTTTGGTCAGTGACATTTCCAATGCCTCGCGGCTCGACAGTGAATTGGTCAAAGAGGAAGAGGAAGAGTTCAACCTGCTGACCACGCTGACCAACCTGTCAGAGTTCCTTGGCCAGCAGGCTGGGGAAAAGGGCGTTGAGTTCATTACCGATTTCCCGGGCGAGCCGATTGTCGTGCATGGTTTGGAAGGTCGTCTGGCGCAGGTGTTTGTGAACCTTATCACCAATGCGATTTCCTTTTGCGAAGATGGCGATGCCGTGCGGGTTTGGGCGCGCCGCCGCGAAAACCGGGTGCTGATCGTGGTCGAGGATACCGGGCCGGGTATCCCTGAACCGGCGCTGACCAAGGTCTTCAAGCGGTTCTACTCTGACCGTCCCGCCAATCACTTTGGCAACAACTCGGGCCTTGGCCTGTCTATTTCGAAACAGATTGTCGAGGCCCACGGCGGCGTGATTTGGGCCGAGAATATTCGCCCGACCAATGCAGATCCGACCTCGGATCCCTTGGGCGCGCGCTTCGTCGTCGGTTTGCCGATTTGACCGCGACGACGCCGGTTTTGCTGCACGCAAGCTGTGTGGCGGTCAAGGGCAGGGCGCTGTTGATAACTGGGCCATCAGGAACAGGGAAATCGGCGCTGGCCCTTCAGATGATGGCGCTTGGGGCTGATCTGGTGGCAGATGATCAGACGCTGCTACGGCCACGGGCGGGCAAACTTATCGCCACCGCACCGCAGGCGACCGCCGGTCTTATCGAGGCACGTTTTCTGGGCCTGCTGAACGCCCCCTATCTGGCCGAGGCCGAGGTCGCACTAGTGATCGACCTGTCGCGTCAAGAACCAGAACGTTTGCCGCCCTGCCGCGAGATCACCTTGGCGGGTATCTCCTGCGCCCTTGCCTATTCCTGCGCAGCACCCCATCTTCCTGCTTCGCTCATGTGCTGGTTGGCACATGGTCGCCATGCCTGAAAGGAAGACGCTGTGCCAGAGCCGAAAGATCTGCACCCTCAGGAACATCGGCTGATCCTTGTCACCGGGCCGTCTGGTGCCGGGCGATCGACGGCCATCCATGCGCTTGAGGATCTTGGTTATGAGGCCATCGACAACCTGCCCCTCTCGCTGATTCCGCGTCTGACTGATGGGCCAACCATTGGCCATCCGATCGCGCTGGGAATTGATGTGCGCAACCGCGACTTCAGCGCCACCGCCCTGATTGAATTGATTGATACTCTGACGCGCGATCCGCGTGTCGGGCTGGAGCTTTTGTATCTCGACTGTGCGCCGAATACGCTGATCCGCCGCTTCAGCCAGACCAAGCGCCGCCATCCTTTGGCCTCGGGCGAGACGCCGACCGAAGGCATCACCCGCGAGATTGACTTGCTGGCCCCGATCCGGGTGCGCGCCGATCACCTGATCGACACCACCGAAATGTCGCCCCATGATCTGAAGGCCGAACTCCAGACTTGGTTCAGTAAAGACGCGGCGGCGCCGATGGCGGTGTCTGTGCAAAGTTTCAGCTA
Organism: uncultured Paracoccaceae bacterium; assembly: GCA_937927675.1. Classification (GTDB taxonomy): domain Bacteria; phylum Pseudomonadota; class Alphaproteobacteria; order Rhodobacterales; family Rhodobacteraceae; genus Tabrizicola_A. The sequence continues at coordinate 33,224 of CALBSG010000135.1, forward strand.
TAAACGCGGCCTGCCACGCGGCCTTGATATGATCTTTGACTGCCGCTTTCTGCGTAATCCCTATTGGAACCCCGATCTGCGGCAGAAAGACGGGCGCGACGGACAGGTGGCCGCCCACGTTGCCGACGATCCGCGCTTTGACGATTTCATCGCGCGGGTGTCGGGTTTGCTTTTGATGTTGCTTCCGGCGCATCTTGCCGAGGGCAAGGCGCATCTGTCGATTGGCTTTGGCTGCACCGGCGGGCAACACCGTTCGGTTGCAGTTGCAGAAAAAATGGGCAAGGTGCTTGCGGATGCGGGCTGGCCGGTGTCAAAACGGCATCGGGAACTGGAACGACACGGCGCTGACGCTGCGTCGGGGAAATTGGGGTAACAGGCGCGTGATCGGGATCGTGATCGTGGCACATGGGGGTTTGGCGCGCGAGTATCTCGCCGCGATCGAACATGTCGTGGGGCCGCAAACGGCGATCCGCGCCATCACCATTGAAGATGACCATGACCGGGGGCAGAAGCAGGCCGAAATCTGTGCGGCCACCGATACGGTCGATCAGGGTGAGGGTGTGGTTCTGGTGACGGATATGTTCGGCGGTTCGCCCTCGAATCTGTCACTGATGGCCTGTGCCGGGGCCGGGCGACGCATCCTTTATGGTGCGAACCTGCCAATGCTTATCAAATTGGCGAAATCCCGCGACCTTCCGGTTGCCGAAGCAGTTGCATTGGCGCTGGAAGCGGGTCGTAAATATATCAACAGTCTCGATCTGGGTGGAGGGGACGCCGCATGACCGCGCAAGTCCTAAGAATCGTCAACGAAAAGGGGCTGCATGCCCGCGCCTCTGCCAAATTCGTCGAGGTCGTTGAGGCGCATGACGCCATGGCAGAGGTCACCAAAGACGGCATGACCGTTTCAGGCGATTCAATCATGGGTCTTTTGATGTTGGCAGCCTCGCGCGGAACCTCTATTGAGGTTCGGACAAGCGGGGCGCAGGCGGCCGAACTCGCCGGCGCGCTAGAGGCTTTGATAGCCAACCGCTTTGGCGAGGACCGCTGACGCGGTCGATCGACGGGAAGGCTTGGGTTCGTGACCGACACGCCGCATCTGCAAGACACTGGAATGGCCGGGGCAGAGCCCAAGCCAGAGCGCTCGTATGATATGCGGCGGCTGTCCTATGCGGGCACCTTCAAGAACCCCTTCAAGGCAGGCAGCATCCGTGCCTTGGAATGGTTGACCGCCAAGGTGACTCTGCTGCGTCTGATCCGTAGTTTCGAAAAATCGGGCGCGCCGTTTGGGGCGCCGTTCTGGCCTAAGGCCATCCGCCACATGGGGATCCGCATCGACACGCCCGATGCGGAAATCGCGCGTATCCCGGCAACCGGGCCGCTGGTTGTGGTTGCCAATCACCCGTCGGGCTTGGTTGATGGCATGGTGATGGCGGAAATGGTTAGCCGGGTGCGGTCGGATTTCAAAATCCTGACGCGCAGCCTGCTGACCGGCATCCCCGAGGTCGAGGAATTCATGATTCCCGTCCCCTTCCCGCATGAGGACAATGCCCGCGAGCTGGGGCTGCAAATGCGGGACGAAACCATGAAACACCTGAAGGCGGGTGGGGTCATCATCCTGTTCCCGGCTGGCAAGGTTGCGATGTCCGAAGGGTGGTGGGGCCCCGCGATTGAGGCGGAGTGGAACGTTTTCACCCACAAGATCGTGCGGTCCTCCGGCGCCACCATCCTACCGATCTTCTTCCCCGGCCAGAACAGCCGCGCCTTCCTGATTGCCAACAAGGTGTCGGACACGGTGCGGCAGGGCTTGCTGTTGCATGAAATCAAGCGCGCGCTGTTCAAACCGCAGCGCCCCTTCATCGGCGAAGCGATCCCGGCAAGCGAACTTTCCAAGTGGGAAGGCAACCCACGCGGATTCTTGGCGTGGCTGCGTCAGCATACGCTGGATCTGGGGAAATAACCGTCGCGCCCCGGTTTCCCGGGGCAGCTATCAGCGTGTCGGAACCGGAACCTCACCGCGGTAATCATAGAACCCGCGCTGGGTTTTGCGGCCAAGCCAGCCCGCCTCGACATATTTGGTCAACAGCGGGCAGGGCCGGTACTTGGTGTCCGCAAGCCCCTCGTGCAGCACGTTCATGATGGCAAGACAGGTGTCCAGCCCAATGAAATCAGCCAGTTCCAGCGGCCCCATCGGGTGGTTGGCGCCCAGCTTCAGTGCTTGGTCGATGGAGTTCACGTTGCCGACGCCTTCATACAGCGCATAGACCGCCTCGTTGATCATCGGAATGAGGATGCGGTTGACGATGAAGGCCGGGTAATCCTCGGCGCTGGCCGCAGTCTTGCCCAAACGCCCCACCACGGCCAAAAGCGTGTCATAGGTTTCGACATTTGTAGCGATGCCGCGGATCAGTTCCACCAGTTGCATCACTGGCACCGGGTTCATGAAGTGAAAGCCCATGAACCGCTCTGGCCGGTCGGTTTTCGACGCCAGCCGCGTGATTGAGATCGAGGAGGTATTCGAGGTCAGGATGGTCTGCGGCCCCAGGTGCGGAGCGAGGGTTTCGAAAATCTGGTTCTTGATCACCTCGCGTTCAGTCGCGGCCTCGATGATCAAATCGCAAGGGCCAAGGTCGGGCAGCGCCAAAGTGGTCTTGATCCGCTCCATGGCCCCGGCGCGGTCCGCTTCGGTAATTTTCCCGCGTGAGGCCTGGCGTTCCAGATTCTTGTCGATGGTGGCGACGGCCTTTTTCAGACCCTCTTCTGAAATGTCATTCAAAAGAACATCATAGCCTGACAGGGCAAAGACATGGGCAATCCCGTTGCCCATCTGACCCGCGCCCACAATTCCGACCGACCGGATATCCATGCTGCCCCCTTGGCTTTTTGTCCGCCCACCATAGGCCGGGCGTGCGCGTGGGGGCAAGGGTAGCAGCACAGGCGAAAAACTCATGGCAATTGGAGCAAATGCAAACTTTAGCGGCTTGGTAAGGGGAATCGGGCAGTTTGGCCCTGGGTGTTGAAAACTATTGGGTGTGTGTAATGGCCTATGCCTTTCCGGGCGCGGGGGCGCTCGACTATTCGCCGTGCAGCTATGCAGCGTCACGGCTGACCTTTCGCGGCCCGCGTGCCGATTTGAAAGAACCGTTCATCAGTTGCATCGGCGGGACCGAAACCTATGGCAAGTTCATCCCGACCCCCTATCCCGATCTTCTGGAGGAAATGCTGGATGTGCAGGTGGTCAATTTCGGCTGCATGAACGCTGGCCCAGAGGTCTACGTGCAGGAGCGCGAGCTGATGGGCGATATCTCCAAGGGGCTTGCCTGTGTGGTGCAGATCACTGGCGCGCCGAACCTGACCAATCGCTATTACTCGGTGCATCCGCGTCGCAACGACCGCTTCACCGGGCCAACGCCCTTGTTGCGCGCCTTGTTCCGGCAGGTCGACTTTACCGAGTTCAGCTTTACCCGTCATATGATGCAGGTGCTGCAGGCCCATTCTGCCGAACGGTTTGAGGTTTTGGCCGAAGAATTGCGGGCGGCGTGGGTTGCGCGGATGAAGGATCTTCTGGGGCAGATCAAATGTCCGACGGTGCTGTTCTGGCTGGCCGATGCCCCGCCTCCGGCCCCAAAGCGGCGGGCAGATCTGACCCGCGACCCGATATTGGTCGATGCCGAGATGGTGGCAGCGGTCCGTCAGATGGCCACGGCCTATGTCGAAATGGTACCCAGTCCGCAGGCCCGCGCCAAAGGCGCCGAGGGGATGGCGTTTGGCCCATTGGAGGCGCAGGCCGCCGGCAGTCTGCCCGGTCCTGCGGTGCATTATGATCTGGCAAAGCGCTTGGTGCCGGTGCTGCGCCAGTTGATCTGACCCTCTGGGCGTGAAGGCGACATCAGCTGATGTTTTGATTAGGTAAAAACTAATCAAAACATCAATAATAATTTCTTTTAACTTGCTAAGTTTTACCGCATGCCTGCCCGTCAGCACGACAGGAAAGGACGCTGCAATGGCAAGGGACGCGATTGATACGCTTGTGGTGGGGGCTGGTCAGGCCGGGGTCGCGGTGAGCGAACATCTTGGGCGGGCGGGAATTTCCCATCTGGTGCTGGAACGCGCCCGCATCGCCGAACGCTGGCGGTCAGAGCGGTGGGATTCGCTCGTGGCCAACGGCCCGGCTTGGCATGACCGCTTTCCCGGATTGGAGTTCGAAGGCTACGGCCCGGATGATTTTGTTCCCAAAGACAAAATCGCCGACTATTTCGAAGCCTACGCCAAGAAATTCAATGCCCCGATCCGTTGTGGTGTTGAGGTAAAGAAGGTCACCCGGCGCGAAAATGGGCCGGGGTTTATCGTCGAAACCTCTGATGGCGTGATTGAGGCCAACCGTGTGGTTTCAGCGACCGGGCCGTTCCAAAAGCCGGTGATCCCGCCTATCGCGCCCAAGGATGCCGGGCTTTATCAGATCCATTCCGCCGCGTATCACAACCCCGGCCAACTGCCTGAAGGGGCAGTTCTGGTGGTGGGGGCGGGGTCGTCGGGCGTGCAGATCGCCGATGAATTGAACCGTGCGGGCCGCAAGGTCTACCTCTCGGTCGGCGCGCATGATCGCCCGCCGCGCGCGTACCGCGGGCGCGATTTTGTCTGGTGGCTGGGGGTTCTGGGCCTTTGGGATCTCGAGGCGATGGCGCCGGGAACCGAGCATGTGACGATTGCGGTCAGCGGCGCCTATGGCGGGAAGACCATTGATTTCCGCGAATTGGCCCATCAGGGCATCACGCTTGTCGGCGTGACCGAAGCGTTCGACGCCGGCAAGGTGCATTTCGCCAATAACCTGTGCGACAACATTCGCCGGGGGGACGAAAACCTGAGTGGTTTGTTGGATGCCGCCGATGCCTGGGTCGCTCGCAATGGGGCCGATCTGCCCGAAGAGCCCGAGGCGCGGCGTGTACTGCCCGACCCGGACTGCATGAAAGCCCCGGTTCTGGAGCTGGATCTGGCAGAGGCGGGCATCACCTCGATCATCTGGGCCACCGGATATGCGACCGATTTCAGCTGGCTGCCTCATGGCGCCCTGGACGCCAAGGGCAAGCCCAAGCATCAGCGCGGCGTGTCGGCTGAGCCGGGGATCTACTTTGTCGGGCTGCCATGGCTGTCGCGGCGCGGGTCGACCTTTATCTGGGGCGTCTGGCATGATGCGCGCCATATCGCAGACCATATCGCGACCCAGTTGAAGTATCTTCAGTACCGCAAGGGCTGAGGTTGCCATTCCCTGCCGCTGCGGGCAGGGTCAAACGAACAGGACGAACAGGAGACGACCATGGCGCATTACCGCCACCGCAAGTTCAACACCAAGGAAACCTACCCCGAACAGAATCTGGACAATGACCTGTGTCAGGCTGTTGTCACCGCGGGGGGGCGCACGATCTATCTGCGCGGCCAGTGTCCGCAGAACCTGGATGACGCCAAGGACATCGGCAGCCATGATCCGGTGGAGCAGACCCACAAGATCATGCAGAACATCCGCCAGTTGATCGAGGAATGTGGCGGCAAGATGGAGCATCTGGTGAAGGTGGTTGTCTACATCACCGACGTCCGCCACCGTGAGGCGGTGTACCGGACTATGGGCGAATACCTGAAGGGCGTGCATCCGGTGTCGACCGGCCTTGTGGTCAATGCCTTGGCCCGCCCGAACTGGCTGGTTGAAATCGACGGCACCGCCGTCATTCCGGATTGATCCCGTGACCTTCTCGCTTGTCGCGCGCTGCGCGGAAACCGGTATGTTCGGGGTGGCGATCTCGTCCTCGTCGCCTGCGGTTGCGGCGCGCTGCGCCTATGCCCGCGCGGGCGTCGGCGCCGTGGCGAGCCAGAATATCACCGACCCGCGGCTTGGCCCCCTGGGGTTGGATCTGCTGCAAAAAGGGCTTTCGGCGGGGGAAACCATCGCCGAAATTCGCCGCCTTGGCACGTTCATCGACTATCGTCAGGTGTTGGTGGTTGATGCCAAGGGCGGCACCGCTATTCACTCTGGCCCCAAGGCCTTGGGCATCTGGGCCGAGGCGCAGGGGCCGGATGTGGCTGCTGGTGGCAATCTTCTGGCGGCCCCCGGTGTGCCGCAGGCGATTGTGGATGGCTTTCTGGCCTCCAAAGGCCATCTGGGCGACCGGCTGATCGCGGCGATGCGGGCGGGTGTTGCCGCCGGGGGCGAGGCTGGCCCGGTGCATTCGGCGGGCATGCGGCTGGTTGATAAGGTGGAGTGGCCAGTGGCCGATCTGCGGGTTGACTGGACGGACGATTGTCCAATCGAGGGGATTTCCCGGCTTTGGGACATCTACAAGCCGCAGCTTCCGGCCTATATTCAGCGTGCGCTGGACCCGTGCGAGGCGCCTTCTTACGGCGTGCCGGGCGACGAATAACGCGCGATGCCGCTGCGCTTTACCCTTCGTCAGTTGGAATATTTCGTCGCGGTGGGCGAAACCGGCTCCATCGCGCTGGCGGCCGAAAAGCTGCATGTCTCCTCGCCCTCGATCTCGGCGGCAATTGCCGGGCTTGAGGCTGACTTTGGCCTGCAGCTTTTCGTTCGCCACCATGCGCGGGGGCTGGCGCTGACGCAGGCGGGGCGGCAGTTGAAGTTGAAGGCTGGGCAGGTCTTGGCCGAGGCCGAGGCGATGAACCGTCTGGTCGGTGAGATTGCTGGCAATGTACGGGGTTCTTTGGCCATCGGTTGCCTTTTGACCTTTGCCCAAATCCTTGTGCCGCAATTGCGCCGCGGGTTTGAAGACGCCAACCCTCAAGTCACCATCCGCCAGTTCGAGATGAACCAGCAGCAGATCTTTGACGCCTTGCGCGCCGGTGAGATTGATGTGGCGCTGACCTATGATCTGGCGATCCCCGATGATCTGGTCTTTGTGCCCTTGGTCAGCTTGCCGCCCTATGTACTGTTTCCGGAAGATCACCCGCTGGCCAATCTGTCGCAGGTGACGGCAAAGATGCTGAAAGACCACCCGATGGTGCTTTTGGATCTGCCACTGAGTTCAGACTATTTCCTGTCTTTCTTCCGGCTTTCCGGCCTGCGCCCGCTGATTGCAGAGCGGACGCGCGATATGGCGGTGATGCGCAGTCTTGTGGCGAATGGCTACGGCTATTCCATCGCCAATATCCGGCCGTTGAATGATCTTGCGCCCGATGGCCGCCGCCTGCGCTATGTGCCGATGGTCGGGCCGGTTGCGCCGATGATGCTGGGCATTGTGATGGCCAAGGCGGCGGATTCGGTGCTGACAGTTTCGGCCTTTGTCGATCATTGCCGCGCTGCGGTCACCGATGCCAGCGTGCCGGGGCTGACGATGCCCGCTCCACAATGAAAAAGGGCGCCCTTGCTGGGGCGCCCTTTCGAAATGCTTGGTCGCTGTCTTACAGCTTGCCGGTCATTTCCGGCACGGCTGCGAACAGGTCCGCGACAAGGCCATAATCCGCCACTTGGAAGATCGGGGCTTCTTCGTCCTTGTTGATCGCGACGATGATCTTCGAGTCCTTCATACCAGCAAGGTGCTGGATGGCGCCCGAGATGCCGACGGCGACGTAAAGCTGCGGGGCCACGACCTTACCGGTCTGACCAACCTGCCAATCGTTCGGGGCATAGCCCGAGTCGACGGCAGCGCGCGACGCGCCAACGGCAGCGCCCAGCTTGTCAGCCAGTTTTTCGATCAGGTCGAAGGATTCTTTCGAACCCACGCCACGGCCACCCGAGACTACGACTTTGGCCGAGGTCAGTTCGGGACGGTCCGAGGTGGCAACGCGGTCTTCAACCCAGGTCGACAGATCCGACGACTTGGCAGCAACAGCTTCAACGCCAGCCGAACCACCGTTGCCAGCCGCAGCGAAAGCCGCGGTGCGCACGGTGAAGACCTTTTTCGCGTCGCCCGATTTCACGGTCTGAATCGCGTTGCCGGCATAGATCGGGCGCTCGAAGGTGTCGGCGTCGACCACGGCGGTCACGTCCGACATCACCATCACGTCCAGAAGGGCAGCCACGCGGGGCAGCACGTTCTTGGAAAACGCGGTCGCCGGTGCGGCGATGTGGCTGTAGCCACCTGCCAGACCGACGATCAGATCGGCCAGCGATTCGGCAAGGCCATGGCCTGCGTCATCGGCGTGCAGCACTTTGGCAGCGCCTTCCAGCTTGGCCGCTTCAGCCGCGGCCGAAGCCGGGCCTGCGACCAGAAGATGCACTTCGCCCAAGGATTTGACAGCGGTCAGCGCCTTGGCCACCGCGTCGGTTGCCAGTTGTGCGCCATTCACATCGGCAAGAAGAAGAACGGCCATCAGATCACCCCTGCTTCGTCTTTGAGTTTCGCGATCAGCTCTTCAACCGAGCCAACCTTCACACCGGCCTTGCGGCCAGCCGGTTCCGTGGTCTTGATGACCGACAGGCGCGGCGCAACATCGACGCCGTAATCGGCCGGGGTCTTGGTGGCCAAAGGCTTGGCTTTCGCCTTCATGATGTTCGGCAGCGAGGCATAACGCGGCTCGTTCAGACGCAGGTCGACCGAAACGATGGTCGGCATCTTGACCGAGATGGTCTGCAGGCCGCCGTCGACTTCGCGGGTCACAACAGCCTTGTCACCTTCGATTTTCAGTTCCGAAACGAAGGTGGCCTGCGACCAGCCCAGAAGCGCCGACAGCATTTGGCCAGTGGCGTTCATGTCATTGTCGATGGCTTGCTTGCCGGCCAGAACCAGACCAGGGGCCTCTTCCTTGACGACGCCAGCGAGCAGTTTGGCAACGGCCAGCGGTTCGATGTCGGTATGCACATCGGCAGCCGCTTCGATCAGGATCGCGCGGTCAGCGCCCATGGCCAAAGCGGTCCGCAGGGTTTCCTGCGCTTGCTTCACGCCAATCGACACCACGACCACCTCGGTCGCGATACCCTTTTCCTTCAGCCGGATCGCCTCTTCGACGGCAATCTCGTCAAACGGGTTCATCGACATCTTCACGTTCGCAAGATCAACCCCGCTCCCGTCCGCTTTCACACGAACCTTCACGTTATAGTCGATCACACGTTTGACAGGCACCAAGACCTTCATCGGCAGAATCTCCCAACAGCGGCCCCGAGGGGCCAATCCAAGCTCTCGCAGGCCTCATACCGATTCCAAGGCGGGCGGAACAGTGCAAATACGACAGGTGAAGGCGGCGAGACGCCGCGGCGCCACAAATTCTTGACATGAGTGTCGAGTTTTGTGGCGTAAGGCAAATCCACAGGTCAGATCAGCGTGTCAGGCCGGGCACCCAAAGCACATCATCCTTGCCTTCGTTATTCGCGATTCGGCCCGCGACAAAGAACCAGTCGGACAATCGGTTCAGGTACCGCACCGCTTCGGTGTTGATGTCGTCCATGCTGGCCAATTCCACGACCAGGCGTTCGGCCCGGCGGCAGACCGTTCGGCACAGGTGCAACTGTGCCGCAAGCGCTGATCCACCCGGAAGGATAAAGCTGCGCAGCGGGGTCAGTTGGGCGTTCATCACGTCAATCTCACGCTCCAGCCGTTCGACCTGCGAGGCGATCATTCGCAAGGGGGTATAGGGCAGCGTGGCATCCAGATGCATGTCGGGGGTGCAAAGGTCGGCCCCCAGATCAAAGAGATCATTCGAGATGCGTGCCAAAGCCACATCCATCTCGCCGGTGGCATGTTGCCGGGCAAGCCCGACCGTTGCGTTGGTTTCATCAACCGTACCATAGGCCGAGACGCGCGGCGCGTGCTTTGCAACTCGGCTGCCGTTGCCCAAGGCGGTTTCGCCGGCATCGCCGGTCTTGGTGTAGATTTTCGACAGAACAACCATCAGTTCGCTCCCCGGCTGCGCAGATAGGCGAAGGACACGATCAGGATAACGGCGACGAACTGCGCACCCAGCCGCCAGCGCATGAGGCGGTTGGCGTATTTGCGGTTGAAGTCACCGCCCTTCGCAAAGCTTCCGATGCCGATGGCCAGAATCACCAAGACGACGAGGCTGGCGATTGCGGCAACGATGAACAGCGGGTCATTCAACATGGCGGATCTCCCTTTCGCCTCATCTAGCGCGCAAGCTTTAAAAAGCGAAGGGATGTTCTCTGGAAAACACGCGACGCCCCGTCGATGCCGCCCGTCGGGTAAAATCAAGGCCCTGAAAACGCCCGTTTCGTGACACAGGATTGACGGCAAGCCCTGCCAGAGCCCTAATGGAGAGACAGAGTTTTCTTGAGGGGCGTATTTACCTCAAACCTGAATATTGGCGACAAATAATTGGCAACAAGCGCAAAGAAAACCTTACCGGGTCTTGCGACGGCCATGCAGCAGGGCTTGCTGTTAGAAAGCAGCCTTGCCAATCGACCTTGGGCGAACCTGGAGCAGATCGTCGTCGAAGCGCCCCGCGAGGCCTTTGAGGAAGAACGCCTGCGTCATGTCTGGGCTGAACTTGCCCGTCGCCATGACGCCTTGCGGATGCGGCTGGTGCAAGACGGGCAGGGCCACATTTGCCAACATATCCAGTCAGACCCGGATGTCGCTTTGCGTGTCGCACGCCGTGACCCGGATCAGATCGAGGCGTTTTTGGCCGAGGACCGTTTGATCGGCGTTGATCCAGCCCTTCGGCCGGGGTGGCGGGTGACGTTGTTTGCGGGCCCGCAGCGCGCGATTATGGTTTGGACGATCCACCATGCCTTGATCGACGGCACCTCTATGGCGCTGGTGCTGGAGGAGTTGGGGCTGCTGTTGCAGGGCCTGCCGCTAGGCCCCCCTCCGTCGCAAAGCCTGTCAGGATTTTCGGCCGAACTGCCGCTGCAAGACAAGGCCGCAGCCAAGGCCTTTTTTGCCGCGATGTTGGCGACGGATACCCCGCCGCGACCGCTGGTATCGTCGATTGCCGGTGATCCGGGACGTATGGCGCTTGTCTCCCAATCTCTGACTGTGCGCGACAGTGAGACTCTGCGTGTTGCGGTGCGCGAGGCGGGCGCGACCTTGCTGAATGCTGTGCAACTGGCTTGGGGCTTGGTGCTGTCGCGGTGGACGGGGCAAGCGACGGTGGGTTTCGGTCTGGTTGATTCCGGGCGGCGACTTTTGCCGGGGCTGGACCGCACTGTGGGCTGTCTGATTTCAACCCTGCCTTTGCAATGGCAGCTTGATGGGGCGATGTGCCTCGCCGATGCCCTAGCGGAGTTGCGCCAGACCACGGTCGCGATGCGCCAGCACGCACACGCAAGCCCAACCGAGGTGCGGCGTTGGGCGGGCCTGCCCGGCAGTGCGGGGCTTTTTGACACGATCGTCATGTATGCCCAAGCTTCGCTTCCTGCGCGGATGCAGGCTTTGGGCGGGGTTTGGCATGATTGGACCGTGCGCCTGATCGAGGAAGGCGCTGCGCCCCTGACACTTGCAGTTGCCGACGGCCCTGAATTGCATCTGCTGTTGGAGCATGACCCCACGCGTGTTTCCGCGGTGCAGGCCCGCCAAATACTTGATGAAGTTGCGCTTTTGCTGACAGAAATGGCCTATGCTCCAGCCACCCAACCGCTGGGCGCGCTTGACATGCTGGCGCCGCAAGAGCGGGCCGCGCTGCTGCGGCTGGGACAGCCTGACACGCCTGTGCTTAATGCGCCGATCGATCTTGCGGCCCGGTTTGAACGGGTCGCTGCCGCGCAACCCGATGCTTTGGCCCTCATCGAGGGCGAGGGTGGGCAGGCGTTCAGCTTTGCCGCGGTGGATCAGGCGGCCAATGCCTTGGCCTCGCGGCTCCACGCGGTTGGGATTGGCAAGGGGGATGTGGTGGCCCTGCACCTGCCGCGGGGGGCAGCGCATGTGGTATCCCTGCTGGCGATTCTGAAGCTGGGCGCGGCGTTCTTGCCGCTTGATCCCGATCTGCCCAGCGACTGGCGGGCCGGACTGCTGGCCAAAGCCCAAGCCAAGGCCTTGATTGCTATGGTGGGGTCAGATCTTGCCCATCCCTTGCGACTGGCCCCAGATCTTGCCGACCGACAGCCGATTGCCCCGCCGCGCCCGCGGATGGATGCCGAAACGCTGGCCTATGTTCTGTTCACGTCAGGGTCTACCGGTGAACCCAAGGCGGTGCGCGGGCTGGCTGGGGCCTTGTCAGCCCATGCATCGGCCACGATTGTGGCTTATGGGCTGACCGCGGAGGACCGGGTTTTGCAATTTGCGGGGCTTGGCTTTGACGTCGCGTTGGAGGAAATCTTGCCGACTCTTTTGGCCGGGGCGACTGTCGTCACCCGCGACCTACTGGCGGCAGGGGCGGTTCGGGCCTGTCTTGATCTGATTGCCCGACACCGTATCAGCGTCGCGAACCTGCCGGCCAGCTTTTGGCATGTGGTGGTCGATGAACTGGCGGCCTTGGGGCAGGGCGTGCCGGCCACGTTACGGCTTATGGTGACGGGCAGCGAGCGGATCCGCCCTTCGGCTTTGCGCAAATGGCGCGCGCTTGCGCCCCATGTCACTTGGATCAACGGCTATGGCCCGACGGAGGCCACGATCACCGCAACCGCTTTTGTGCTACCGGGCAGAGCCGCGCTGCCCGACGGCATGGAGGATGTGCCGATCGGCCGCCCGTTGGGCCATGCGCAGGTGGCGTTGCGCGCGCCGGATGGCAGCCTGACGCCCCGCGGTGGGCGCGGGATGCTGTGGATCGGCGGGGCGGCGGTGGCGGGGGGCTATCTGAACGACGACGCCCGCAGCGCGCAGGTCTTTACATCCAATCCCTTTGCGCCGGGACGATTCTACTGCACCGGTGATCAGGCCCGTTGGGGGCCTGACGGCCTGTTAGAGTTCCTTGGTCGGCAGGATCGCCAGATCAAACTGCGTGGCCACAGGGTGGACCTGAACCAGATCGAGCAGCAATTGGTGCGGCTGGAGGGGGTGCGGCAGGTGCATGTTGCTTTGGCCGATGACGGGCGCCCGCGGCTTTTGGCGTGGGTGCTGCATGACCCCGAACGTCCGATTGCCTTGATCCACAAACAGGCCCGACAGGTGTTGCCGGCGGCGATGGTGCCGCAGCTGATTGGCATTGACCATCTGCCTGTCGGCCCGAATGGCAAGATCGACACCCGCGCGCTGCCCAAGCCCGAGTTTGTGCCCGCCGGCGCCCCGGCTGGCCCGGATGATGCGCTGACCAGCAGCATCGCGGCTTGCATGGCCGAGGTTTTGGAGCGTGACAGCGTTTCGTCGGATGCCAGCTTCAGCGATATGGGCGGGGATTCCTTGCTGGGTTTGCGGCTTGTCAGCCTGATCGAACAGCGCACTGGCCATGAATTGCAAACCGCTGATCTGCACAACAGCGGCACAGCCCGCGCCTTGGCAGAGCTGTTACAGCGTGGCGCGACCCGCCCGCGCTATACGATTTCCATCCAGCCCAATGGGACAAAACCCGCCTTTTTTGCCATTCATGTCTTGGGCCGTCACGAAGACCTGTTTCGACCGCTTTCGACAGCCCTTGGCCCTGATCAGCCGTTTTTCGGCCTGTCGGTCGGAATTCCGCGCAATCTTGATGACATCAACGTCGAACGTACGGCGCAGCTTTACTTCGACGAAATTCAGACCTTTCACCCCGAGGGGCCTGTCGGCCTCGTGGCTGTGTCGATGGCCGCCTATTTCGCCTTTGAATTGGCCCAACTTCTGCGCGCTGCCGGGCGCGAGGTGCGGGTGTTGGCGGTTCTTGATGCCGTTGGCCCGGCAGGACGCCCACCGCTTATTGGTCGTGCCAAATTGCGGGCGCATTGGCAGCAGGTGCGCCAGCATGGGCCTTGGCATTTTGTGCAGGTGCTGAAAAACAAGCTCGACCGCTACCGCGAACATCGCGAGGCGCTGCGGTTGATGCCCGATCAGATCAATCCTTTGAACCTGATTGCTGCCAATGTCTGCGCGGTAGAGTTTTACCGGCCGCAACCCTATGGCGGCCCGTTGACGGTGTTCCGCGCTGACCGCAGTTTCTGGGATAGTCCCGAGGCGCTTTCCTCGGCGCTGGGCTGGATTTCGGTCGCCCAAGGTGGGTTGCAGATGTTCGATCTGCCCGGCACGCATTTATCGATTCTGGGGGCTGGCAATGTGGATGTTCTGGCGGGCCATTTGACGCGGTTGATGGCGGGGGAACCGCAGGCGAGGGGTTAACAGCCCTTGTGCGCCATCCTCCTGACCGTCAGGATGCGCCCGGCCCAACCGTGCAGGATCGCCATGCAGCTTTACACCTCTTCCACCACGCCCTTTGGCCGCAAAGTCATGGTGCAGATCCGCGAATCGGGTCTGGCCGATCGCGTCGAGGAAATTGCCGTTGCGGGCAGTCCGCTGGATCCGGGCAGCCTGCCCTTGGCGCAGAACCCGTTGGGCAAAATTCCGGCTTTGATGCCCGCAGGTGGTGGCGCTGCGATCTATGACAGCCGGGTGATCTGCCGCTATCTTGATGATCTTTCGGGGGCCGGGCTTTATCCGCAGGGGGCTGATCTGTGGCCGATCCTGACCTTGGAGGCCACGGCGGACGGTATTCTCGAAGCGGCACTCTTGATGGTCTATGAAGGCCGCCTGCGGCCTGAGGAATTGCGTTATGCGCCTTGGGTGGAAGGCCAGTGGCAGAAGATCGCCCGCGCGCTGGACGCGATTGAGGCCCGCTCGATGGACATCTTAAGTGGCCCGCTGAGCATGGCCCATATCGCGATTGCCGTCGCGCTGGGGTATCTTGATTTCCGCCATGCTGATCGGGATTGGCGTCAGGACCGGCCCATGCTTGCGGCGTGGGAAAAGCAGTTTGCCGCGCGCCCGGCGATGGTCGAAACCCGCCCAAGTTAAGCGGCCTTTGGTGTGCAGAGGCCGGTTTGCAAGACCAAGCTGCAACAAAAGCGAAATTCTGCCACCTCTGCGCGCCTTTGACCGCTGGACGGCGCGGGTTTCCTTGTCTAAAACCCGCCCGGCAAGGCTGCGGGGGACCGCGGCCCCGTTGGCATATGGGTCGCATCGCGCGGCCTTGGAAGGGAGAAGATCTCGTGTCCCACGCAGACAATGACGCAGGCACCCGCAGGGATTTCCTGTATTACGCAACCGCCGGGGCAGGCGCTGTTGCAACCGGGGCGGCCGTCTGGCCGCTGGTCAATCAGATGAACCCCTCGGCGGACACCCGCGCGCTGGCGTCGATCTTCGTCGACGTTTCGGGCGTCGAAGTGGGCACCCAGCTGACGGTGAAATGGCGCGGCAAGCCGGTGTTCATCCGCCGCCGCAGCCCCGACGAGATTGAAGCCGCCCGCGCGGTCAAGCTGGAAGAGCTTACCGATGCTTCCGCTGAAAACGCCAACAAGCCGGGCGCTGACGCGTCCGACGCCAACCGCGCCCTTGATGAAGCGGGCGAGTGGCTGGTGATGATCGGCGTCTGCACCCATTTGGGCTGCGTTCCGATCGGCAACGCCTCGGGCGATTTCGGCGGCTGGTTCTGCCCTTGCCACGGCTCGCACTACGACACCGCCGGCCGTATCCGGAAAGGCCCCGCGCCGCAGAACCTGCCGGTTCCGCAGTATGCCTATCTCTCCGACACCAAGATCCGCATCGGCTAAGAAGGACCTTCCTCAATGAGCGGACAATCAAACTACGAGCCAACCTCGGCCTTCGGAAAGTGGTTCAATGATCGCCTGCCGATCATGGGTCTGGTGAAGGGCCACGCGCTGGACTTCCCGACGCCGAAGAACTTGAACTACTGGTACACA
>CALBSG010000136.1 GCA_937927675.1 uncultured Paracoccaceae bacterium
ATCTACACAGGCGAAGACACTCTTTCCCTACACGACGCTCTTCCGATCTTGGTGGGCGACAAGGACCACAGCCTTTCAGGAATGTTCAGCCGCGCCAAAAGGTCGGCAGCGCGGGTGCGCGCAAGTTCGGCGGTCATTCCAAGGTTCAGCAAGGGTTCGGCCACCACATCCAGCGTCGGCACACGCGGCACCACGCGCAGGAACTGGCTGACATAGCCCAGCGTCTCACGGCGCAGCCGGATGATGTCGCGTGGGGCCGCACTGGCCACATCGACGGTGCCGACAAGGATCGCCCCCGAAGCCGCCAGATAATTGCCCCAGACCATTCGCATCAGCGTCGACTTGCCCGCCCCCGAATTGCCGATCAGCCCGACACATTCGCCGGGGGCAACTGACAGGGTCGCCCCCGCCATCACCGGGATCACAGCGCTGCCTTGATTGTGCAGCGTGAAGGATTTGGAGAGGTCTGAAATCCGGATCATAGCCAGCGTTTCCATTTGAAAAAGAAAAAGGTGCCCAGCGCCGAGGCCAGCATCAGCGCCAGCGCCATCGGATAGCCCCAAGGCAAGGCCAGCTCGGGCATATGGGTGAAGTTCATGCCATAGGCGCTGGCAATCACGGTGGGCGGCAGGAAGATCACGGCAACGACCGAGACGATCTTGACCGTCTTGTTTTGCGCCAGATTGACCATGCCCAGCGTGACATCGGTGGCCATCGCGACCCGACCCGACAGGAAATCGCCATGCACCTCAAGAGCTTGGATATCGCGCATCAGGCCCTTGACCACCGGGCGCAGGCTTGGGCCGGTATCAACGGGGCCAAGCGACTGGCCGAAATAGCTGATCGCGCGTTCCAGCGTCAGCAGGGACAGACGCACCCGGCTGATAAGGTCGCTTTCGCGGGCCACATCCTGAAGCGCCTGATGCAGCCCTTCATCACTGGCATTCTCGCGGTCCTGAAAGACCCGCGCCATCAAACGGTCCAGGGCCCGGCCCGACGCCTCAAGAATATCGGCAAGCCGCCCGATGATTTCCTCGATCAGCGACAGGAAAAGGGACCGCGGATCGGTCACGCCCGGCCCCACTTTGTCAGCGCGGACGGGGTAGGTTTCAAAGGGGCGCGGCGCGTGGTGGCGGACGGTCACCAGCCGTTGGGGTGACAGGATAAAACACACCGGGCCAGACAGCGGTGCCTTGCTTTCGCTCAACCCCGGCAGGACGACGGTCAGATAATCGGCGCCGTTTTCCCGGTACAGCCGGTTCGACACCTCAATCTCTTCCATCTCGGCAAGGCTGGGTATGTCGACCCCCAACTGACGCACCGCTTCGGATTGATACGGCTGCGGGCGGTAAAGATCGATCCAGATCGCTTGGGACAACTCGGCAGCATGGGACAGTTGCACCAACCGTCTGTCCTCGCGGGCATAGGAAAACAGCATGGGTCAGACCTGCAGGACAGAACTGACGAGAAGCTGGGTATAGGCGTGCTGCGGATCGTCCAGCACCTGATCGGTCAGCCCCTGTTCAACCACCCGGCCCGATTTCATCACCATCAGACGGTCGGCCAACAGCCGCACCACGGCCAGATCATGGGTGACGATGACGACCGACAGGCCAAGATCGCGCACCAACCCGCGCAAGAGATCCAAGAGCCGGGCCTGCACCGAAACATCAAGGCCCCCGGTGGGTTCATCCATGAACACAAGGCGCGGCGCCGTGACCAGATTGCGGGCAATTTGCAGCCGCTGCTGCATGCCGCCGGAAAAGGCACGCGGACGATCGTCAATGCGGTCGGCGTTGATCTCAACCCGGCCCAGCCAGTCAATTGCGGTGTCGCGGATATCGCCATAGTGGCGCGCGCCAATCGCCATCAGCCGCTCGCCAACATTGCCGCCCGCCGAAACCCCCATCCGCAGCCCGTCACGCGGGTTTTGGTGGACGAACGCCCATTCGGTACGCGACAGACGGCGACGGTCGGTTTCCGACATGCCCAGCACATTGCGGCCCGCATAGGACAATTGGCCGCCATCCGGGCGCAGATGCCCGGCAAGACAGGAAAGCAGCGTCGATTTGCCCGAGCCACTTTCGCCAACAATGCCCAGAACCTCACCGGGATAAAGATCAAAGGAGACATCCGCGCAGCCGATGCGCGCCCCGTAGCGTTTCGTCAGATCACGCACGGACAGAAGCGGGGTATCGGTCATTCTGCGGCCTCCTGCTGCGGCACGCCAAGGCGGCCCATATGCCCCGCCTCGCAGCGGCTGCGGCAATAATCGGTGTCGGAACAGACGAACATCCGCCCGCCCGCATCATCGGTGATGACCTCATCCAGATAGCTGTCAGACGCGCCGCACAGATCGCAATCATGCGGGGCCTTTGAGGCCTCAAAGGGGTGGTCGTCGAAATCAAGGCTGACCACGGCGGTATAGGGTGGCAGGGCATAGATGCGCTGCTCGCGCCCTGCCCCAAACAGTTGGATCGCCGGGCACGCCGCCAGCTTTGGGTTGTCAAAACGCGGGATGGGGGACGGGTCCATCACATAGCGCCCCTCGACCTTGACCGGATAGGCATAGGCGGTGGCGATATGGCCGTGACGGGCGATGTCTTCGTAAAGCTTCACATGCATCAGCCCGTATTCTTCCAGCTCGTGCATCTTGCGCGTCTCGGTTTCGCGCGGTTCCAAAAAGCGCAGGGGTTCGGGGATTGGCACCTGATAGACAAGGATCTGACCTTCGCTAAGCGGCGCTTCGGGGATGCGGTGGCGGGTCTGGATGATGCTGGCCTCTGCCGTGGCTTCGGTCACGGCCACGGCCGCAGTGCGCTGAAAGAATTTGCGGATCGAGACGGCGTTGGTGGTGTCATCTGCGCCTTGGTCGATCACCTTCAAGGTATCATCGGGTGTCAGACAGGCTGCCGTCACCTGCACCCCGCCCGTGCCCCAGCCATACGGCATCGGCATTTCGCGACTGGCGAAGGGCACCTGATAGCCAGGCACAGCGATGCCTTTCAGGATCGCGCGGCGGATCATGCGCTTGGTCTGTTCGTCCAGATAGGCGAAGTTATAGGCCCCGGCTTCAAGGGTATCGGTCATTCTGCGGCCTCTTGTGTGGTCGTGATAGCGGCCATGGCCTCGGACCGCAGACGCCGGATCAGCTCCAATTCGGATTGGAAATCGACGTAATGCGGCAGCTTGATATGTTCGAGAAAGCCCGTGGCCTGCACATTGTCGGCATGCATCAGCACAAATTCTTCATCCTGCGCCGGGGCACCGGTGAAATCCTCGCCCAGTTCCTTCCAGCGCAAGGCGCGGTCGACAAGGCTCATGGCGATGGCCTTGCGTTCGGTCTGACCAAAGACCAACCCATAGCCGCGGGTGAACTGCGGCGGCTCGGTCTTTGATCCCTTGAACTGGTTCACGCTTTCGCATTCGGTCAGCTCGATCTCGCCGATCTCGACGGCAAAGCCGAGTTCGGGGATCTCCATCTCGACTGCCACGCTGCCGATCCGCAATTCGCCGACAAAGGCATGGGTGCGGCCGTAGCCACGCTGCGTGGAATAGGCGAGCGACAGCACAAAGCCTTCGTCGCCGCGCGTCAGCGCCTGCAGGCGCAAGGGGCGTGCAGCGGGCAGTTCCATCGGCTCGCGGGTAAGGTCTGGGGGCGTGCCATCGCTGGGGGCCTCTGTTTCGATCAGCCCGTCGCGGTTTAGAAATTCGGTGACATGCGGCACCGGGTCAAGCGTGCCAAGAGCGGCCGCGCCCTGCTCTGCCAGACCGATCGGGGCCTCGCCTTCGGCCATCAGGGCGAAATCCAACAGGCGGTGGGTATAGTCAAAGGTCGGGCCCAGAACCTGCCCGCCGGGCAGGTCTTTGAACGTGGCCGAGATGCGCCGCACCACGGCCATTTCCGCCGTCTTGACCGGGTTAGAGGCGCCAAAGCGCGGCAAGGTGGTGCGATAGGCGCGGATCAGGAAGATCGCCTCGATCAGATCACCGCGCGCCTGTTTGATTGCCAGCGCGGCAAGGTCAGGATCGTACAGCGAACCTTCGACCATGACGCGGTTGACAGCCAGCGCCAGCTGTTCGCGGATCTGGTCGATGGACAGGGCTGCGACCGTGCGGTCGCCGCGCCGTTCTTCGGCCAGCCAGGCATGGGCGGCGTCAATCGCGCGCTCGCCCCCTTTGACGGCGACATACATCACAGAGTCTCCACACGGGTGGACCTTGGCAGGCCCGCAAGGCAGGCCCCCGAGGTCAGGAAAGTGTCAAAGCCCAGCGGGAACAGCGCCCTGTTGGCGGCAAAGGCCGCGGTTTCGGGCAGCGACAGCTGCGCGGTGGTCTTGATGCCGGGGCCAGACAACCGCGCACCGTGGGCTGCAAGATGCTCCATCTCGACAATCAGCGTGGCGCTGCGGTCGGGGTAATCGGGCTGGCCAATGGCAAAGCGGTTCACCGGGGCAAGGGCCGCCCATGTGCCGATGGCGAACTGGGCCGCCGTGGCCCCGACCAGCGGCGCGCCGGTATGAAAGGTGATCCAGTCGCGCAAGGCCGCGCAATCATGCGCGCCGGCCAGATGCACGGGCGTCGTCGGATCGCAGAGCGTCAGCACCAGCACCCCAGCCGCCACCGACAGCGGCGCGGGCGGGGTGGCGCCCGTCACGGTTTCGATCTGGCCGGGGCGCGACAGGGCCTCCAGCGCGGCGCGAAAGGCCTGCGCCGATTGCAGCGGGGTCTCGGTGAAACCACCCAGCAGGGCATCAAGGGTCATTGATCCTCTCCTCGGACAAGGGTGAAAAACTCTACCCGCGTCGCGGCGGCCTTGGCCGCGCGGGCGCCGCGCTGCGCGGTTTCTTCGGCCTGAAGCGGCAGCAGAACACACGTGCGGATGTCCTCCGCGGCCGGGCCGGCAAGCAGCGCATCCAGAACCGCCGCGCGGGCGGCGTGCGCCTTGTCGCGGCCCTGCACATGGGCATGGCCCACCTCGCCCGTGGCCAGCTTCAAGACGCAGCGCGTCACGGTCATTTCACCAAGGTTAAACGGCGCGCCAGTTGCCCCGGTACGGCCGCGCACCATCACGGCGCCAATCTCAGGGCTGCGCAGCAGATCATGGGGCGGCAAATTGGGGAAAAGGGCGGCCAGCCGCGCGGGTTTGGCGCGGGCCAAAAGGCCCATCCAGCCCTGTCGCGTGGTTGTTTGGTCATGCGTGGTCATGGGGTATCCCGACATCTTGCGAAGTTGTCCAGTTAACTATACAACTAGACAAGTGATAGCCCGATTCCCCTACATCCGCACGTGAAGTTTTGGTGACACATGGCCCGCGACCCGATCTGGCGTTCCATCGCCGCCACGCTGCAAGATGAATTGGCCCAAGGGCTTTACCGGCCCGGCGACCGGCTGCCGACCGAGGCCGAGCTTGCCGCGCGCTTTGGCGTCAACCGCCATACGGTGCGCCATGGGCTTGCGCCCCTGATCGAGGCGGGGCTGCTGCACGCCCGCCGCGGGGCCGGGGTTTTCGTGGCCGCTAGGCCGACCGATTACCCTTTGGGCACCCGCGTGCGCTTTCACCAGAATGTCGCCGCGTCAGGCCGCACACCGTCGCGCCGGATCACCCGGCTGGAAACCCGCCCTGCCCGCAAGGATGAGGCCGAGGCGCTGGGGCTGGCACCGAACGCGCAGGTGCATGTGATTGAGGGCATTTCGCTGGCCGATGACCAACCGCTTGCCGCCTTTTCTTCGGTCTTTCCTGCGGATCGCTTTGCGGGGCTTCTGGCGGCAATGGCGGACCAAAACTCGGTTACAGAGGCCTTGGCGGCCTGCGGGTTGACCGATTACACCCGCACCGAAACGCGGCTGACAGCAAAGCTGGCCGATGCGCTGCAGGCAAATGCGCTGCGCGTGCAGCCCGGTGCGCCCATCCTCCGGTCGGTCGCGGTGAATGTCGATGCGGCGGGCGTGGCGGTGGAATATGGCACCACCTGGTTTGCGGGCGACCGGGTTACGCTGACCGTCAACGCCTGATCTGTCATATCCCCGTCACCTGCCCGCGCTAGCCCGGCCCCGATAAAGGAGGCCCCATGCCGCAGATCGCCCCGCTTCGCCTGACCAATGCGCTCACCCTGATCGACGGGTCCTTGCAGGACCACCCGCTGACCATTGCCGAGGGCAAGATCACCGACACCCCGGCCCGCGAATTGGACCTTTCGGGCTATCTTCTGTTGCCCGGCATCATTGATCTGCATGGCGACGGGTTTGAACGTCACCTGTCACCACGCCCTTCCGCTCCGTTTGATCGGCCCCGCGCCCTCGCGTCGGCCGCATCAGAGCTTGCGGTCAACGGCATCACCACCGCGTGGTTTGCTCAAAGTTGGAGTTGGGAAGGCGCGCATCGGTCCGGCTCTGCCGCGGTCGGGTTGATGGAGGCGATGACCGCCGCCCGTCCCCGGCTTTTGCCCGATGTGCGGTTGCAATTGCGTCTGGAAACCCATGTGATCCCTGATCACCCGCAGGTGCTAGAGGCCGTCGCGCGTCATGGCATCGACTTTGTGGTGTTCAACAATCACCTGCCCGAGGCGCAGGAGATGGCCAACAACCGCCCTGACCGGCTGGCGCAATGGGCGGCGCAGACCAAGCGCACGGGCGACGAGATGATGGCGATCGTCCGCGCCGCAGAGGCGCAGTCACCGCAGGTTCCTGCCGCGCTGGAAGCGATTGCGGCCGAGTTTCGCAAGTTGGGCGTCACAATGGGATCGCATGATGACGATACGGGCGAAATCCGCGCCTTTTATCGCAAGATCGGCGCGCCGATTTCAGAGTTTCCCACAACCGCCGAAGCCGCCCGCGCCGCCCATGCCGCAGGCGAGCCGGTGCTGATGGGGGCGCCCAATGTGGTGCGCGGGGGCAGTCAGACCGGCAATATTGCCGCCGAGGCATTGATTGCCGACGGGCTCGTCGATGCGCTGATGTCGGATTACTATTATCCGGCGCTGGCGCAATCGGCCTTTGCCTTGGCCGATCGCGGCGTGATGGGCTTGGCCCCGGCATGGGAGATGGTTTCAGGTGCCCCTGCCCGGATCATGGGCCTGACGGATCGCGGCCATCTGGGCACCGGTGCGCGTGCCGATGTGGTGGCGCTGCACCCCGAAACGCATCGGGTCGAGATGACGCTCTGCGCGGGGCGCATCGCGCATCTGTCGGGAGAATTGGCGCGGCGGTTTTGACCTCAGATCGCAGCGACAACGTCGCGGGCCGCTACTGGTCTGGATAGCACAGCGGCCTGCCCTGCGCGTCAAAGCCTGCGACAACACATTTCGACCCGTCCGACAGGATGATGAGCGTGCCAATCGCAATGGCGGCGCTGTGCCCTTTGCGGCGTTTCTTCGCAACCTCTTGCGGTGCAATGATCGCGGCAAGATCGGGCAAAACGGGCAGGTCAATGGCCATGTGAGATCCTTGGATGGGACGTGACCCAATTGATATGGGAGGCGCATCGCCAAAAACCAGAGGCGCGCGTCAGGCTTCGTATTTTTCCAAGAACGCCTCGGCCTTCAGGCTGCGAAAATCCATCAGCGCCGCACGCAGCGCGTCATGCTCCCAATCCCACCATGCCAATGCCAAAAGCCGCGCAATCACCGCATCGGAAAACCGGGCGCGCAAAGGTTGGGCAGGGCAGCCTGCGACGATCATAAAGGGCGCGATATCCTTTGTGACCACAGCCCCCGATGCGACAATGGCCCCGATGCCCAACGTCACCTCGGGCTTGATGATCGCGCCGTGACCAATCCAGCAATCGGCACCCAGTGTGGTGCGTCGCGCTGCGCGGGCGGAGAAGAAATCCGCATCATCCTCGACATCGTCCCAATAGTAGCTGGAGCGATAGAGAAAATGATGCTGGGCGGCATTGGCAAAGGGGTGGTCGGTTGGCCCGATGCGCGTCATCGCGGCGATATTGGCAAACTTGCCCACGGTGGTATTGGCGATATCGGCAATCCGGTCGCAATAGGCGTAGTCTTCAAAGGTGGAATTGATGACACGAGAGGCTGTGCCAACCTCGCACCAGCGCCCGAATTGGCTGTTCACAATCTCGCAGCCGTCATGCAGCAAGGGCGCAGTCGGTGACAGTTTCACCATGTTACGCCCCCTTGATCAGTTTGCGCCGCAGCCAGCCCGACAGGCTGTCCATCAGCATGACCATCAGGACGATCAGCACCATGTAATAGGCGACCTCCTCCCAGTCCTTTTGGGTGATGATGGCTTGCGTCAGCAAAAGCCCGATGCCGCCGCCGACGATGGCCCCGATCACCGTGGCGCTGCGGGTGTTGGATTCCAGATAGTAAAGCACCTGCGCCAAGAGCACCGGCATGATCTGCGGGATCACCCCGAACCGCGCGCGTTGCAGGCTGTTCGCGCCGGTGGACCGGATACCTTCCACCTGTTTTTCGTCAATATTTTCCAAGGCTTCTGAGAACATCTTGCCGAAGGATCCGGTATCGGTCACCGCAATGGCGATGGCCCCCGTCATCGGCCCCGGCCCAAAGGCGCGCGACAAGATGACGGTCCAGATCAGCCCATCCACCCCGCGGATAAAGTCGAACACCCGCCGCGCAACAAAGCGCAAGGGCCCCAGCGGCATGAAGTTGCGGGCGGCCAGAAAGCCCAAAGGCAGGGCGACGATAGCGGCCGTCAGGGTGCCCAGAAAGGCCATCAGGATGGTTTCAAACATCGCCCAAGCCACATCGCCGTGACGCCACATTTTATTGGTCCAGAACTCGGCGAGCATGAACCCAAAATTCGTCCGCGCCGGATCGACACGCTTGTCCCAAAGCGCCAGCGCCGCAAGCTCACCAAAACCCTTGCCATAAAACGGGCTGTCGAGGGTGAAGAACCACAGCTCCCAGCCCGGTTCATATTTGAAGGTTTCCACCTTCGAGCGGGAATAGCTGAAACGGCCCGCGTCAGTGGTCACCGAAACCTTGTTGTCCGATACCGAAATCCAGTCTGGAATAGGCTGTGGCGTGGTCAGAACCGGACGCCCGCCCACGGGGCGAATGTCGATCAGGCCATAGCCCGGCACGGTATAACGCGCGCCAGCCGCGTCATAGGTCACCAGATGCCCGCCCCCCAGATCAACGCGCGTCACGCCGCCGGTGATGGCGACCCAATCGGGCAGCATGCCGGCGGGATAGGTGCCCTTGGCCTCGCCTTCGATGGCGACGACAACCTTGCCGCTGCGATTGTCACGGGTGACATGCGTCTTGTGCGACCAAAAGTCCGACAGCAGGATCGCGGCATTGTCCGCCCTGGCCTTTTGCCACAGGCCCGGCAAATCAAAGCTGATCGCGGCATAGGTCAGATAGGCCAAAATCAGCAGCGGCACGGCAAAGGCCATGCGGCGCTTGCTGGCGAAACGTGCGGTGACCGTGTCGGCCAGCGTCAGGGTGGCAGCAGTCATGGCTTAGTTTCCCTTCACCAGCTTGTGGCGGAAATGGTCCGAGATGCGGTCAATCACGACGATGGACAGGAACAGCAGAAGGAAAATCGCCACCACTTGGTCATAGCGCCCCTGCCCCCATTGCATGGCAATCTTGAGGTCATGGCCAATGCCGCCCTCACCGACAAAGCCCAGAATGGCGCTGGCGCGGACGTTGATTTCAAAGCGCAGCAGCGCATAGGACAGCCAGTTTGGGGCCACTTGCGGGATGATCCCCAACCACATGCGCTGCCCCCAAGTTGCCCCCACCGAGGCCAGCCCTTCGACCGGCTTCAGATCGGCGTTTTCGGCAACTTCGGAAAACATCTTGCCCAAGGCGCCGCCGGTATGCAGCGCGATGGCGATGACGGCGGGGACTGGGCCACCGCCAATGACATAGATCAGCACCAGTGCGATTACGATTTCAGGAATGGCGCGCAAGGCGTCCATCGTGCGGCGAAAGAGCGGAATGGCCCGCGGCCAGCGCGCCAGCCCGCGCGTCGCCAGCAAAGACAGCGCCATCGCCGCGAGCGCGCCCATAAGCGTGGCCACGGCGGCAATATTCAGGGTTTCGATCAGCGCCGGGACATGTTCCCA
The DNA here is from genome assembly GCA_937927675.1 of uncultured Paracoccaceae bacterium. Taxonomy (GTDB): domain Bacteria; phylum Pseudomonadota; class Alphaproteobacteria; order Rhodobacterales; family Rhodobacteraceae; genus Tabrizicola_A. The sequence continues at coordinate 10,061 of CALBSG010000136.1, forward strand.
GATCAGGGCCGGAATTTTGGCACGGTTGGCCCAGGCCTCAGAAATCACCTCGGCGGGAAAGTCGATGACCTGCGGCAGGCCATCCCAAAAACCGCCTGCGTTGCGTTCATCCGCCATGATCCAGCCCGAGGCCATCAGCCCGGCAAAAAGGACCAGCAAGATGCCGCCATACGTTCGTTTGCGACGAACCATCTCAAGATAGGCCTCGCGGCTGTCGGCCATATTGGGGCGCCGCCCCGGTTCCGGCCCGAAGGCAATATCCACCATCTGATCCCCGCAAGAAAATTGCCGGACCCCCACGACGGGGGCCCGGCGATCCGTCATGAAAACTTATTGGCCTTCTTGCAGCTTGCGGGCAGCAAGAACGCCCTCAAACGCGGCGTGTTCAACCGGGATGAAATCCTTGGCGTCACCGGCGGCGACGGCATAGGCGCATTCTTTGTCGGTTTCCCACAGATCGGCGGTCAGTGCGGTGACCTTATCCTTGACGTCCTGCGGCAGAGCCTTGCGCACCACCATCGGACCTTCGGGGATCATGGCCGAGCGCCAGATCTCGACGAGGTTGTTCATGTCGACCAGACCCGCATCGGCAGCCTTGCGGAAGGCGCCCGAATTGTAGCCGTCCTCCCAATTGCCAAGCCCGTCTGCCCAGGAAACACCCGCGTCGAAATCGCCATTGGCGACGCCGACGATGGTCTGCTCATGGCCGCCCGACATTTTCACTTCGGAAAAGTAGTCTTCGAGCTTGCCATATTTCGCGGTCAGCTCGGCACCGGGAACCAGATAGCCAGAGGTCGAGTTCGGATCAGCAAAGGCAAAGACCTTACCCTTGGCATCGTCCATGCTGGCGATACCGGTGTCCTTGCGGGCAAAGCCGATCGAATAATAGCCGGTCGAGCCATCAGCGTTCTGCTTGGTCAGCTTGATCTCAACCGCTTCGGGATCGGTCAGATAGATCTTGGCGTAAGCCGAAGCGCCCAACCACGCATAATCCAGCGTGCCGCCGAGCAGGCCCTGAATCACGCCGTCATAGTCGGCCGGGGTGAACAGCTTGACCGGAACGCCAAGCGCCTCTTCCATCTTGACACGGAAGCACTCGTTCGAGGTCATGCGGTCTTGGGCGTTTTCACCGCCGAGGATCCCGATATTGAACTCTTTGATCGCCTCCTGCGCGTGAACCGCGCCCGACAGGGCAGAGGTGGCAGCAAGGGCGAGAAGCAGCTTTTTCATGGGTTTCTCCATGGAGGGTTATGGCCCGATCCGGGCCGGGACATCAGGCCAGCATCGCCTGCGCATAGGCGCGGTCAGCGGTGGTGTCGGCCGGAATGGCGGTTGAGGTGGCAGCCTCGTTAAAGGTCGCATCGGCGCCGTAAATGTCGCGGGCGACCCCGGTGGACAGTTGATCCGGCGTGCCATCAAAGACGATGCGCCCGTCGCGCATGCCGATCACCCGGTCACAATAACGCCGCGCAGTGTCCAGCGTGTGCAGGTTGGCGATGACCATCCGGCCATCTTCGACGTTGATGCGCTTCAGCGTATCCATCACGACCTGCGCGTTCATCGGATCAAGGCTGGCGATCGGCTCGTCCGCAAGGATCACCTTGGGATCTTGCATCAAGGCGCGAGCAATCGCCACGCGCTGCTGCTGGCCGCCTGACAAGGCCTCGGCCCGTTTCGGGGCTTGTTCGGAAATGCCAAGCCGCTCGAGAATATCCAGCGCTTTCAGGATGTCGGCGCGGGGCCACAGGTTGAACAGGGTCTGCAAGCTGGACCGGCGGTTCAAAATGCCATGCAGCACGTTCGAGGCCACATCCATGCGCGGCACAAGATTGAACTGCTGAAAGATCATCGCGCATTGCGATTGCCAAGCCCGCGCCTGCGCCCCCTTGAGCGCCAGCACATTACGACCCTCAACAAGGATTTCGCCCCCGCTGGCATCGGTCAGCCGGTTCATCATGCGAAGGAAGGTGGACTTGCCCGCCCCCGACCGGCCGATAATGCCGACAAAGGCCGGACCATCGACGGAAAAGCTTGCGCGGTCGACGGCGGCCTTGGTGCCGAACATCCGCGTTACGGCTTTGACTTCCAACATCTGGCACCCCCTGCAACCTTGGTTGCTGCAGGGATAGCGGTGTTTCATGACAGCGTGTTTGCGGCCCCATGAAGGTTCCGTGACGCTGCCGCCTTCACCATTTGATATGGCTGGGCCAGACAAAAACCTCATCGGGATCCGCCAATTCTGGCCCTGCCAATTCCATACAGCGGCGGCGCAGGGTTTCGGCAATGCGCGACCGGTCCAGCTGGCGCAACGTTGCGCTGGAGATCGGCGCGCCCACGGTCAGCGCAACAGACCGCCCCATGCGACGACGCGTCTCGTGAAAGATCAGTGCCAAACGCAGCGGGTAAGACGAATGGCTGGCAATCTGGAAAAGGCGCGAGTTCTGGCCATGGAAATGCAGCGGCAAGGTCGTGACCCCCGGCAAGGTTGCCAAGCGCCCGACAAAGGGATGCCAAGGCGCATCGACGGCAGCCCCCTTGATCGGACGGTTCGCCGTGGCAATGCCGCCCGCTGGGAAAATCGCCACCACCTTGCCCGCCGCCAAAAGATCCACCGCCCGCCGTCTGGTTTCCCCCGTCAAACGCCGGGCCTCGGCTGTGCCGGAAAAATCGACGGGCAAAAGATGGGGCTCCACCTCGGGCACCCGGCACAAAAGGCTGTTTGTCATGATCGCCACATTGCCGCGCAAAGCCATGCCGAAATGGCCAAGGGTCAGCCCATCGACAATGCCAAACGGATGGTTCGCCACCAGCAAAAGCCCGCCCTCGCGCGGCAGGTTTTGCAGATGCTCTTTTTGGCGAAGGTCAAGTTGTAGATCCAGAAGCCGCAAAGCCGCTGCGAAAACCGGTTCGTGCTGCGCATGCGGTGACCCCGCCCAATCCGTGTAAAGCGCGCGCAAACGCGGCTGGCCAGACAGGCGTTCGACCATGCGGATCAACTTGCGCCGCAGAATGGGTTGGCCGGGATGCGAATAACTTAGGTCAAGCTGACGGTCCGAGGGGGCGAAGTCTGCAACACTGTCAAGCATCGGCGGGCATGTCCTTTAAGAATGGAGCCGCAAGGCAGGACACACCCCAAGAGGCCGTCGGCACAAAAGGATAGGCGTACTGCTCGGCTGAGTTGCGAACTGACCTGCGAAATAGTCAGGTCATAGCGTTGCTCCACTTGGGTAACGCCTTAATGACGCCAAGGCCGCTTTGTGTTTTGGGGCATATCAAGAAGCAAAAGGCGCCGCCTTCGGTGTCCTCTTAGGGTTAGGATCCGATGATCTGCTTGAGGTCGTTGCCGATGCGAAGTTCAAGCGCCCGAACTGGAGAGGAGGACACCGAGAACTCTGTTCCGGTTGACCGGCGCGCAGGTCGCCCGGATTCGCTAAAGGAAGTGATGGCGGTCCCGGAAGGATTCGAACCCTCGACCAGCCGCTTAGAAGGCGGCTGCTCTATCCAACTGAGCTACGGGACCACTCGGGGTTCTTTTAGACCAAGGGTTTGGACATGAAAAGGCTGTTGGGGTCGTTGGTGTAGCCTTCGAACGGGCCACACACCGCGTAGCCCGCGCGGTCGTATAGGGCGCGGGCTGCGATGAAGGTGGGTTGCACGCCGGTTTCCAACGACAACCGGGTGACACCAGTGGCCCGCGCTGCCGCTTCGACATGGGCCAGCATGGCTTTGGAAAGCCCCCTGCCCCGCGCCTCGGTCAGGACATGCATGGACTTGATTTCAGCATGGTCGGGGGTGGACAGGATCTTGAAAGCCCCCATCGCCAGCGGCTGCCCGTCTTCGCGCGCGACGAAGAAATGCACGGCCGGAATATCCAACTCGGATGCGTCCATCATGTGGATGCTTTCGGGCGGGGTATCGGCGTGCATGTCGGCGGTGTGGCGTTCAAACAGAAGCGCCAGATCACGGCCGACCGGGGTTTCACGGGCGATGGTGACTGTCATATCTTACTGGCCGCCGCCCATCATGTCCTGGCCGTTGATCAGAAGACCACCGGTGGCCGTCGTCTCAATCTCCCAGATCAACTCACCATCAACACCGGGTTGCGCCATCATCTTGGCCATTTCCAACATCGGCGCCATTTCGGCCATGCCCATTTCGGGCGGGCTGGCTTGCAGCGCCTCACCGATCGCATCGATACCGGTCAGACCCAGACGCGCCGTGCCAACCGGCATCGGCGTGGCAGGACCAACCGACATGGCCCCCTCATAGGTCAGGCGGTAAGCCGGAGCGTTGGTTTCGCCGGGGGCGATGGTGATATCGACCACACCTTCGGGCAGGACCGCCGCCATCAACTGGGCGTCAAAATCTGCCGGCGGCGTGCCGCCTGCCGGCAGGTCGAGAAGGCCAAGGCCGAGGCCCACTGCCGCGGCAAGGTCAAAACGCGATGCGGTGACATCAAGCGCCAGATCTGACGGCACCAAAGGTGCTGCGAAGGACGGCAAGACGCCCTCGGGCAGGGTCAAGCCTTTCAGGTTGAAGGCTTCGCGGAACTTGCCATCGGCCACCGCGCCGTTCATGTCGATGGTCACGCCCATTTCTGCCAAACCAACCGGACCCATGGGGGTCGTGACGGCAATATCTTTGTAAGCCCCGGTCATCTGCAAATTGGCGAACAACGGCATCGCGGCTTCCAAAGCGGTCTTCAGGCCAGCCTTGTCGGACTCGATCAGCGCGGGGTCGGGATGGGCCACGAAGAAGGCCAAAAGGCCATAGATCCCCGCGGGCTGATACCCGGTCATCCCACCGGTGGCCGAGCCTTCGGCCACGGTTGCGGTGAAGGCCATCGGCGGCGCACCTTCGCCGCCCGGGAAGGCCATGTCATAGCTCAAGCCGGTGGCGGTGGTGGTGAACTCGCTGTTGACACCCGCATCGCCCGCCGCAGCGGTGCCATCCATGGTCATCGCGTCTTGCGTCATCTTGACGGTGATTTCGCCTGTATTCGGGTCAGTCTGGGTCTGCTCGCTGACGGTGTCGTTGATTTCCAGATGATATTCGCTGCTGTCGCCCAGCGCCTCGTCAAAGGTGCCGGTCAGGATGATCTGACCGTAGTCGGTCTTGGTTTTCATCGCGCCGGGGATGTCATAGGCAAGCGAGGCTGGCTGATCGACCGCATAATCCCAAGTGCCGTCGCCATTGTCCGTCACAATGGCCTCGATCTTTGAAACGGTCGCGGTCAGACCACCCTCGGCCGGAATCTTGGCCAGCAACGGGGCGGCGTCAAACGTCACCTTATAGCTGTCATCCTCAACGGCCACGGTCACCACACCTTCGGTGGTGCCGAGATAGGTCTGGAACACCGAAAGCAGCTTGGCGGCCCCGTCCTCGGTGGCCTCGGCCAAGGCTGTCGTGGACCAGAGGGCCATCGCGCAAGTCAGCGAAAGCGCCGAGAGGGATTGAACACGCATCGGAAATCCTTTCAGGCATATATAAATGAAAAAACGCCCGCGCCTGCCGCGGGCGTCAGCAAAAAAATGTCAGTGCGTCCAAGCGCCGCGACGGTTCGTCGCAAAATTTTCGCCATAACCACCGGCGCGGACATTATGCTTGCGCGGCTTCGGTTCGACCACATCGACCTCAATGCCTTTGGACTCAGCATAGGCAAGGGCCGCCTCGCGGCTGTCAAAGCGCAGTTTGACCTGCGTTTGCGTGTCGTTGGACGAGGTCCACCCCATCAATGGGTCAACCGTGCGTTCGGTCGCCGGAGCATATTCCAGAACCCAAACTTTGGTCTTGCCGACACCCGATTGCATAGCGGTTTTCGCGGGCTGATAAATACGGGCGCGCATGGCGGAAACTCCCTTGGCTTTGGCAGGTTTATTCCGAAAACTGGGGAAAGATGCAAGGGCTTCCAGTGTGGAAGGTGCTGCCGGCTGGTCACGGGGAGTGTGTGTGGGGTGTGGGTGCGACCAGCCGGCAGCGTCGTTTGCTGCTTGCCCCTGAACTCTGCCCCAGCCTTTTTACAAAAGCAACCCAGAGATGCAGAATTTTTCGATCGTTTTCGCTAAAATTGAAATACATTTCTTAACCCTGCCCCCATGAAGGTTAACGCCCGATGAACCCAACCCTTTAACCGGAACAAAAACAGAATAGATTGGGGGCGAACAAGGGAATCACCCATGCCGCACAACAACACCAATCTGCCAACGGCCCGCCCCGAGGTGCTGACCCGCCCCAAGCTGGAGGGCGGCAAGCGCTTTGTCATGCAGACGCCGTTTCAGGCGGCGGGGGACCAGCCCATGGCCATTGCCGAACTTGCCGCCGGGGTTTTGGCAGGCGAGCGCGATCAGGTGCTTTTGGGCGCCACCGGCACCGGCAAAACCTTTACCATGGCCAAGGTGATCGAAGAAACCCAACGCCCGGCGATCATTCTGGCGCCGAACAAGACGCTGGCGGCGCAGTTGTATGGCGAATTCAAAAGCTTCTTTCCCGATAACGCCGTCGAATATTTCGTTTCCTATTACGACTATTACCAGCCCGAGGCCTATGTCGCCCGCACCGACACCTATATCGAGAAGGAATCGCAGATCAACGAACAGATCGACCGGATGCGCCACTCGGCCACCCGGGCGCTGTTGGAGCGCGACGATGTGGTGATCGTTGCGTCCGTGTCCTGCATCTACGGCATCGGCTCGGTTGAGACCTACTCCGCGATGACGCAGGATCTCAAGGTCGGCGCGTTTTACGACCAGCGGCAGGTGATTGCCGAACTCGTGGCCCAGCAATACCGCCGCAACGATCAGGCTTTCGCCCGTGGCGCCTTCCGGGTGCGTGGCGACAGTCTGGAGGTCTGGCCAGCCCACCTTGAAGATCGGGCGTGGCGGTTTTCCTTCTTTGGCGAAGAACTCGAATCCATTGTTGAATTTGACCCCCTGACCGGCGCCAAATCTGACAACTTCGAGCAGATCCGCATCTATGCCAACAGCCACTACGTCACCCCGCGTCCGACGCTGCAACAGGCGATCAAGGGCATCAAGGATGAGCTGTTTCATCGGCTGAAACAGCTGAACGCCGAGGGCAAGCTGTTAGAGGCGCAGCGGCTGGAGCAGCGCTGCAACTTTGATCTGGAGATGCTGGAGGCGACCGGCTCTTGCGCCGGAATCGAGAACTATTCGCGCTGGCTGACCGGCCGCGCCCCCGGCGAACCCCCACCGACCCTGTTCGAATTCATCCCCGACAATGCCATTGTTTTTGCAGATGAATCTCACGTTTCCGTGCCGCAGATCGGCGGCATGTATAAGGGCGACTTCCGGCGCAAGATGACGCTGGCCGAACACGGGTTCCGCCTGCCGTCGTGCATGGACAACCGCCCGCTGAAGTTCGAGGAATGGGACGCCATGCGCCCGCAGTCGGTGTTTGTCTCCGCCACCCCGGCGGCGTGGGAGTTGGAACAGACCGGCGGGGTGTTTACCGAACAGGTGATCCGTCCAACCGGGCTGATTGATCCGCAGGTGGAAATTCGGCCCGTTGAGATGCAGGTCGACGACCTTCTGGATGAAATCCGCAAGGTCGCCGCACAGGGCCTGCGCGTTCTGGTCACCACCCTGACCAAGCGGATGGCCGAAGACCTGACCGAATATTTTCACGAACAGGGCATCCGCATCCGCTATATGCACTCGGATATCGACACCATCGAACGCATTGAAATCCTGCGAGATTTGCGGCTGGGGGCGTTTGACGTGCTGGTCGGGATCAACCTGCTGCGAGAGGGGTTGGACATTCCCGAATGTGGGTTGGTGGCGATTTTGGATGCCGACAAAGAAGGCTTCCTGCGCTCGGAAACCTCGCTGATCCAGACCATCGGGCGGGCGGCGCGGAACGCCGAAGGCCGGGTCATCATGTATGCCGACCGCATCACCGGCAGCATGGAGCGGGCGATTGGCGAGACCAACCGCCGCCGCGTCAAACAAGTGGCCTACAACGAAGCCCACGGGATCACGCCGACGACGATCAAGAAAAACGTCGAGGATATCCTTCTGGGGATTTATCAAGGCGATACAGATCAGGCCCGCGTCACCACCAAGGTCGAAAAACCCAATGTCGGCCAGAACCTTGCTGCCCATCTGGACGCCCTGCGCCTTGCAATGCGCAAGGCCGCCGAGAACCTGGAATTCGAAGAGGCTGCCCGCCTGCGCGACGAGGTCAAACGGCTAGAGGCCGTCGAACTGGCCGTCGCAGACGACCCCTTGGCCCGGCAATCGGTGATTGACGATGCGGTGGAAGAGGCCGTGAAATCCCGCGGTCGGTCCACGGCGGGCCGGGCCGGGCAACGGGGCGGCAAGCGGAGCAACAGGGGCCGCTAGGGCAGGCTTCAGCCGTCAAAACACGTCAAGGAAGTAGAGAATGATGATGATCGGGATCGGAATCCCGATGGCCCAAGCAAGAATTCCCGTCATGGCGCGTCTCCTTTGCTGCGGGATGTCACAGGGATAACGCAAGGGCGTGGGGTGGGTTCCCCTTCGCACGATCGAGAAGGGCCCGCTTAAGGTGCGAGCAGACCTTCGGCCGACAGCGTGAACCAGACGGCGCCCGGAACCAAAGGTTGCAGCGTCCATCGCAGATTTGGCGCGCGACTTTTGGGGCAGAATGCCATTTGACCCATGGAAAAAAGTGAGGCGGCCCAAAGGCCGCCCCAGCATCATGATCTGGCAGATAAAGGGGCTATCGCCTTGCCTTTATCGCTGTCAGAAATCAGCGGCTGAACCGCTTATACTTCACCCGCTTCGGCTCCAAGGCATCCGGGCCCAAACGGCGGACCTTGTCCTGTTCGTAGGCTTCGAAGTTGCCTTCGAACCATTCGACATGGGCGTCGCCTTCGAACGCAAGGATATGCGTGCAAAGACGGTCAAGGAAGAAGCGGTCGTGCGAGATGATGATCGCGCAGCCGGCGAAATCTTCGATGGCGGCTTCCAGCGCTTGCAGCGTTTCCACGTCCAAATCGTTGGTCGGTTCGTCGAGGAGAAGCACGTTGCCGCCGGACTTCAACAGCTTGGCCATGTGAACGCGGTTGCGTTCCCCGCCCGACAGCAAGCCGACCTTCTTCTGTTGGTCGGTGCCTTTGAAGTTGAAGGCCCCGGTATAGACGCGGCTGTTCACCTGCATGTCGCCAAGGTGAATGACCTCGGCCCCGCCCGAGATTTCTTCCCAGACGTTCTTGTTGGGGTCCAATGCGTCGCGCGACTGGTCGACATACGACAGTTGCACCGTGTCGCCCATTACGATCGTGCCTTCGTCCGGGGTTTCTTGCCCGGTGATCATGCGAAACAGCGTCGATTTACCGGCACCGTTCGGACCGATCACGCCAACAATGGCGCCCGGCGGAATGGTGAACGACAGATCTTCAATCAGCAGCCGATCGCCCATGGCTTTCTTCAGGCCCTGAACCTCGATCACCTTGTTGCCCAGACGTTCGCCGTTCGGGATGATGATCTGCGCGGTGGTGGCGCGTTCCATGACGGTTTGACCCGCCATTTCGTTATAGCGTGCCAAGCGGGCCTTGCCCTTGGACTGGCGGGCTTTGGCGCCCGAGCGGATCCATTCCAGTTCCTTTTCCAAGGCCTTCTGTTTGGATTTATCCTCACGCGCCTCTTGCTGCATGCGCTTGGCCTTCTGGTCCAGCCAGGCCGAATAGTTGCCCTCGTAAGGGATACCCCGGCCACGGTCGAGTTCCAGAATCCACGACGTGATGTCATCAAGGAAGTAACGGTCGTGGGTCACGATCAGGATCGTGCCCTTGTAGTCGATCAGGTGCTTTTGCAGCCAAGCGATGGATTCGGCGTCAAGGTGGTTGGTCGGTTCGTCGAGCAGCAGCATGTCGGGCTTTTCAAGCAGCAGCTTGCACAGCGCGATGCGGCGGCGTTCGCCCCCGGACAGGCTTTCAACATTGGCGTCATCGGGCGGGCAGCGCAGGGCGTCCATCGCGACGCCAACGGTCGCTTCCAGTTCCCACAGGTTCCCGGCATCGATCTGGTCTTGCAGGGCGGCCATCTCGTCGGCGGTTTCGTCCGAGTAGTTCATCGCCAGTTCGTTGTAGCGTTCGAGAATCTTGGTCTGTTCAGCCACACCCAGCATGACGTTTTCTTTGGCCGTCAGGTTGGGATCAAGATAAGGCTCCTGCGCAAGATAGCCAACCTTGGCGCCCTTGGCGGCCCAAGCCTCGCCTTTGAAGTCCTTGTCCATGCCGGCCATAATCTTCAGCAGCGTCGATTTACCGGCGCCGTTGACACCGACGACACCGATCTTGACGCCCGGCAGGAAGTTCAGGTGGATGTTTTCAAAACAGGTTTTGCCGCCCGGATAGGTCTTGGAGACGTTCTCCATGTGATAGACATACTGATAGCTGGCCATGACGGGCTCCTGAGGTGATCTTGCTGGTTGCGCCCCATGTAGCGACTGGGGGCGCGCGCTGCAACTCTTAGAGGGGCTTTGTCATCCATACATCCGCCGGAAAGCTGGTATAGGGGGCACAGTCTGCCCACCCCATGCGGCGATAAAGCGTGATCGCGTCGGTCAACGCCGAATTGCTATCCAGTTTCAAGCGCTGATACCCCATGGCACGCGCACGGGCTTCCAGCGCTGCCATCAAGCGGCGGGCAAGCCCCTGCCCCCGGGCATCGGGATGCACCCAAAGACGTTTCACCTCGGCCTCAACGCCCTCCAACGGGCGCAACGAGACGCAGCCGACAGGCATCCCGTCGCTGAGCGCAAGCAGGAACACGCCCTGCGGCGGGCGGTAAGCGGCGGCATCCGGCAGGGGCAACGGCAGCTTGTCTGCCGGCAGGTCCGGAATGGCCTCGACAAGCAGCCCGTAATAGGCGGCAAGACAGCCGAGCGCCTCAGGCGTGTCGGGGTCGGCCTCGGCGATTTCGGTCACGTCATGCAAGAGCTGGGTGGCGATCAGGTCCATCGCCTGCAAAAGCGCTGCCGTTTGCCCGCCCGCCCGCGCCAAGGTGGCCTCGGCAGCGGCATGGCCGATGTCACGATAGGCGGCGTTCTCAGCAGCCCCCGCAGGCGTCAACCGGGCGATGCGGCGACGGCGATCAACGGGATCGGTGGCCGTGATCACCAGCCCCTCCTCCTCAAGGCTGCGCAACAGGCGCGACATCAGGCCGGAATCCAGCGCCAGCCAATCCCGGATCCGCGCGACATCGGTGCCGACCTCTGTCACCAATTGCAGCACCCGCGCGGCGCCCAAAGGCCGCCCCCGCCCCAGATAAGAATGGTCAAGCGCGCCCACCTCGCGGGTGACGGCCCGGTTGAAACGGCGCAGACGGGCAATGTCGGACAGCATTGGCGGACCCTCATCAGAAGATTTATCTGACAAATGTCAGTCATTATTTGCACCGTCAAGCCGGTGAATGCCCGGCCAACCATTGTCTCTGCCAAGCGTTTGCGCTCAATTGTCGCGCAACACAGGAGAGCGGATGCGCGCAGGCTTCCCCATCGCGACCAAAGGCATGGTCATCGGTCTACTCGGCGGATCCTTCGATCCGGCGCATGAGGGCCATGCCCATATCAGCCGCGAAGCCCTGAAACGGATGAATCTGGACGAGGTCTGGTGGCTCGTCTCGCCCGGAAACCCTTTGAAGGCGCGGCAACCCGCCCCAATGGTGGATCGCTTGGCGCGGGCGAAAGCGGTGCTGCGTGGCCATCCGCGGGTGAAGGTCACGGCCTTGGAACAGGCCTTGGGAACCCGCATGACAGCCGATACCATCGACCGCTTGCAAGCTGTCTATCCCGGCGTAAAATTCGTCTGGCTGATGGGGGCCGACAATCTGGTACAATTCCACCGCTGGGGGCGTTGGCGCGATATTCTGCGGTCCTTGCCGGTGGGCGTATTGGCCCGGCCCGGTTCTGGCGTCGCGGCGCGGCTTTCGGTGGCGGCGCAGTCGTTCCGGGTGCATCGGGTGGTGCGGGGCGAGCATCTGGGGCGGCAAGATCCACCGGCGTGGGTGTTTGTGAACCTGCCGATGAATGATGCCTCCTCCAGTGAAATTCGTGCCAAGGGGCTTTGGAAGAAATAGGGGCGAACCTGTGATGTTGCGGCGTGGTGTGGTGACGGGATTGTTGGCAAGCGTGGCCGCGGCGGCATGGGCCGAGGCCCCCGCCCGTGTGCCGCGCCCGTTGCGGCGGCCAGAACCGGGACAAGACCACGCCACAGGCCAAATGATCGCGGCGGCGAAACTGTCAGGCAGCGTTGCCTTTGTTGTGGCCGACCGCGCCACGGGCCGGGTTCTCGCCTCACGCGATGCCGACACACCCCTGCCGCCCGCCAGCGTCACCAAGGCGGTCACCTCGCTTTATGCCTTGGAAAAGCTGGGGCCCGCGTTTCGCTTTCAAACGCGGGTGATGCGCGTCGGAGAGGTGGTGCAGGGGCGGCTAGACGGCGATCTTTACCTTGTCGGCGGGGGCGACCCCAACCTTGACACCGATCAGTTGGGCGATCTGGCCGCTGCCCTTGCCGCCAAAGGGATCAAAGAGATTTCCGGCCGGTTCATCGCCTGCGATGGCGCCCTGCCCGCGCGGTTTCAGATCGACGCGGAACAGCCGGAATACCTTGGCTACAACCCTGCGATCTGCGGCCTGAATCTGAATTACAACCGGGTCAACTTTGAATGGAAACGGGCGGGCAGCGGCTATAGCCTGTCCATGGATGCCCGCGGCGAGCGGTTTGTGCCCGTGGTCAAGGGGGCCAGCGTCAATCTGGCGGCGCGCGAGGCGCCCCTGTTCAGCTATGAAGGCCATGAGGCATGGTCGGTGTCGCAAGCGGCCTTGGGCGATGGGGGCAGCCGCTGGTTGCCGGTACGCGGGCCGGGCGCTTATGCCGCCGAGGTTTTTGGCACGCTGTGCGCCGCCCAAGGCTTGGCCTTGCCCAAGGCCGAAATCTTGGCCCACCCCCCGGCAGATGCCATCGAGGTCGTGGTGCATCAGGGAGAGGAACTGTCGCAAGTTCTGCGCAAGATGCTGCGGTTTTCCACCAATCTGACGGCGGAAATTGTCGGCCTGACCGCCAGCGGCGCAGGCACGCTGGAAGGGTCGGCCGCGGCCATGACCGATTGGGCGCGGCGGCGGTTTGGCATTGCGGCGGTGTTTGGCGATCACTCGGGCCTTGGTCCGAAGACGCGGATATCAGCCGCCGATCTGGCGCAGGTGATGGTGCGGGCGGGCAAGGCGCGCAACGGACTTTTGTTGCAAGGGCTGATGCGCGAGATGGGCTTGCCCGATGCCGAAGGCAAAGAGGTGCAGCAAAGCCCGGTTCGCATCCATGCCAAAAGCGGGACGCTGAATTTCGTGTCAAATCTGGCGGGCTATGTCAGTGCGCCAACAGGCGATCTGGCCTTTGCCGTCATCGCAGCTGATCCGCCCCGCCGCGCCGCTGTACCGATGGACGAACGCGAAGACCCCAAAGGCGGGACGGGCTGGACCAGACGCGCCCGGCGCCTGCACAAGTTGTTGATCCGCGCTTGGGCCGCCCGCTATCTTTGAGGCGCCAGATGGCGCAATTGCCATGAGGCATGGGCCAAGATCGCCACAATGATCGCCGCCCCACCCCAAAGCGTCGCCTCGCCGGGATATTCGCCCAAAATCCACCAGACCAGCAATGGCCCCATGACGATCTCCAGCATGGTAACCAGCGAAACTTCTGCGGCAGGCAGGTAGCGCGGCCCGATCTGCAACAGGCCCACCCCCCCGGCCAAGATCACCCCGCCCGAAAGCGCCAAAAGCCCCCATTGCCGGGGCTCCAAGGGTTCAAACGGGGCCAAGGGCAAGGCAATCAGCGCCGTGACCAGATAGCCACAGGCGATGGCGACAATCAGGTTCTGGGCGCGGGCCTTGCGCAGAACAACATAGTAGCCCGCAATGGTCAGGGCGTTCAGAAACGACATCGCATCCCCAAGCAGCGTGCCGCCGCCCAGCGACCCCGCCGCAATGACAGCAACCCCGCCAAAGACCACCACAATGGTAATCCCCGTCGCGCGGTTGATCTGTTCGTGCAGAAAAATGCGCGAGAAGATGGCCGACAAGAAGGGCGCGGTGGCAAGGATCAACAGGCTGTTGGCCACCGAGGTGTGTTGCAGCGACGTCAGGAAAAAGATTGACCCGGTGCCTTGCAAAACCATCATCGCAAGGGCGGCAGGCGTCAAAAGCGCGCGAAACCCGGGCCAGGCCGAGGGCAGAAACAGCGCGACAAACGCCAGCGTTGAAATCGCCCCAGCCAAGCCGCGCCAGACCGCAATCGTCATGGCGTCGGCCTCGATCATCCGCACAACAAGCGCATCGGGAAAGAAGAAGGCCACCCCGACAAAGGTGACCAAAAGACCAAATGCCTTGGGGTTTTGGGTGGAAAGTGCGGTCATCTGACCTCCTGTTGCTGCGCCTCTGATAGCGGGCCGCGATGGATCAGGCTTGTTCAAAGCCGACCTCGAACACGCGATGACGAGGCCTTGCAACCGCGCCCCGCCCAGCCTATATGGGCGGTGAGAGGTTGGCGCGGGCAGGTGCCTCGCCAACCCGGTCAGGTCCGGAAGGAAGCAGCCGTAACGAGCCCCACTTGGGTCGTTGTCAGCCTCTCACCCAATCCCCCCCTTCGCCTGATTAGTGCATTTGCACCATGGACAGGTGCGGCACTTTGCCCTCCCCTTGGAAAAAACACCAAGGGAGGAATTCATGTTTACGCTCACCCGCCGGAACTTCCTGCTGACCTCGGCCGCGACCATCGCCGCCGCGTCGATCTCTGCCCCCGCCTTTGCCGCCGATCCGATTGTCATCGGCGTGCCGACCGCGCAATCGGGACCTGTCGGCGTTGCGGATCAGGCCGACTGGCTGAACGGCGTCACCATGGCGGTGGAGGAGATCAACGCTGCCGGTGGCGTCAATGGCCGGATGCTAGAAACCCGCGTGGTCGACATCGACCTTCTGACCCCCGAAGGCACGGTTGCCGCCTTCCAAAGCCTTGTTGAGGGCGGTGTTCAGGCGCTCGCCCATTCCTTTGCCATCATCCCGCAGCCTGCGATGGATGTGGCCGCCACCACAGGCGTTCCCTACCTGCATGGCAATACCAGCCAAGCCAGCCTTGATCTGGTGAAATCCGACCCGCAGAAATATCGCAACATCTTCCAGATCGACGTGGCCGAAACCTACTACGGCGCAGGTTTTGTGAAGTTCCTGTCGAACCACAAGGCCGCAGGCTGGACGCCGAAGAACAACAAGGTTCACATTGTTCAGGAACAGATCGGCTATACTCAGGTGATCTCGAAGGCCACCCAGGCCGCGATTGCGGCCTCGGGCGGCGAGTGGGAGCAAGGCCCCATCACCGACATCCAATTCCCGGTTGCCGACTGGACGCCCGTCATTCAGGCGCTGAAAGAGGCCGATTGCGGCGCGATCATGATCGACCACTGGGTTGCCGCCGAACTGGCGTCTTTTGCCCAAGCCTATGTGCTGGACCCGGTTCCGGGCGCGCTGGTCTATCTGCAATATGGCCCGTCGCAGCCTGAATTTCTTGATCTCGCAGGCGATGCGGCCGAGGGCTTCGTCTGGGGCTCGGTCATCGGGGTGTATGCCGACGAAAAGGGCATGGCCTTCCGCGAGGCGTATCAGGCCAAATATCCCGGCACGATGGGGATGGTCTATACCGGGTCGGGCTATGACACCGTCAACATTCTGGCCGAGGTCTGGAAGACCGTCGATCCGGCGGATTTCGACGCGGTGGGCGCGGCGATCAAGGCGATCAAGCATCGCGGCGTGTGCGGCACCTATACCTTTGCCACGCCCGAACAGACCCCGGTCAGTTATCCGAACATGACGGATGACCCCGAGGCGGGACAAGCCCACCTGATCTTCCAGGTGCAGGACGGCGCACACACCATCATCTCGCCCGCCACCCATGCACAGGCCGACATGCGGCCTGCCCCTTGGATGTAAGCGAACGCGTCAGGGGATAGATCAATGACGGAAGCGGCTGGCATCTTCGGCTGCCGGGGGATCGGAATTTCCTTCGGCAACCGGGCGATCCTAAAGGATGTGTCTCTCGTCGTATCCCCCGGCGAGGTGCTTGGTCTTGTCGGCCCGAACGGGGCTGGCAAGACCTCTTTGTTTGAAATCCTCTGCGGGCGGTACAAGGCCAGTGCCGGGCAGGTCTTGATGCAAGGCCGCGACATCACCGCGATGGCGGTGCATGACCGCGCCCGCGCGGGCCTTGCGCGCACCTATCAAAGCCCGGTCGTACCGGGGGCGCTGACCATTGGCGAAACCCTGCGCGCGGCGCGCTATGCCTACAAACCCTTCAAGACGCGGATGGAGGCGGAATGGGCCTGCCATCTGGCCAACCTGCGCCAGCCATGGGACCGGCTGGCCGGGTCTTTGGACACCTTTGACCGGCGGAAATTGCTGCTGGCCTGCCTTCTGATGCGCAAGCCGAAGGTTCTGCTGTTGGACGAGCCCGCCTCGGGGCTCATCAACTCCGAGATTGACGAGTTGGACCTCATCATCCGCCGTCTGGTCGACGAATACCACATTGCGGCCATCCTGATCGAACACCGGCTGGAGCTGTTGTCGGCGATCGCGGACCGGGCGGTGGTGTTGGATATGGGCGAGGTGATTGCCACCGGCACACCGCGCGAGGTGTTTGAAAACCCGCGCGTTCTGGCGGCCTATTTCGAGGAACCCGCGCATGGCTAGTTCCGGGGCTGAAGTGTTGAAGATCACCGGCCTGACCGCCGGGTATGGCCCCCTGCGGGTGCTGCATGAGATTGATTTCAAGGTCGCCGAGGGCGAGCGGGTCGGTCTGGTCGGCCTGAACGGCCATGGCAAGACAACCCTTTTTCGCGCGATTTCTTCGTTGGTGGGTTGGCAGTCCGGCTCGATCCTGCTGCATGGCAAGGAAATTGGCGGCAGCCGGTCGACCGGGCCGGGGCGCAAGACGCCGGGTATCGTGCGGGCGGGGCTGGCGATGACGCCACAGGGCGACGCGATCTTTCCCGGCCTGACCGTGGCACAGCATCTGGACTGCGGGGCCTATACCATAAAGGCGTGGAAGGACCGCAAGGCACGCCGCGAGATGGTGTTTGATATCTTTCCGCCCTTGCGGAAGCTGGAACATGCCTTGGTCGGACGGCTTTCGGGCGGCGAGCGACGGATGGTGTCCGTGGGACGCGCACTGATGGTCGAGGCGTCCTTGTATCTGATCGACGAGCCGTCTCTGGGCCTTGCCCCGAAGATCAGCGCATCGGTGATCGAGGCGCTGTTTGCCCTGCCGAAAGATGGCCGTGCCATGGTGATTGCCGAACAGAACGTGGCGCTTTTGTCTGGCCGGGTGGATCGCATGGTGGGCATGCACGCTGGCCGCATCCGTGGCGACGTGGGACATGTGAGTTTGCACTGATGGATATCTTTGTCACCCTTGTGCATGGCCTGAACCTCGCCGCGATCTACGGGCTGATGGCGATTGGCATTTCGCTTTTGTGGTCCTCCATCGGCATGATCAACATGGCCCATGGGGCAACATTCGCCGTGTCGGGCTACGCGGCGTGGCTGGTCGCCGATCTGATGAAGCCGGTGCTGCTGGCTTTCTTTGGCAAGACCTTCATCGGCACCGCGGCCATGGCCGGGATCACGCTGACCACCGGGGCCGCCATGGGTGCGCTCTTTGGCGCGCTGATCTATGCGCTGGCCTTCCTGCCGATCCATGACAAGCCGAACTTCCCCGTCCGCAGCCTGATCGTGACGCTGGCGATCAACCTTGCAACCGTGCAGCTTCTGCTTTGGTACTTCGGGCCAAAACAGAAAAACCTGCCAAAGATTTTCGGCACGGGAAAGCTGGACCTTGGCCCGCTCTCGGCCCGCTACGACCAGATCGGCGCGATTGCTGCGACGGTGGTGATCCTTGGGCTGGTGCTGCTGTGGCTGAAAGTCAGCCGCAAGGGGCTGGAAATCCGCGCGATGATGCAAAATCCTGAGGGCGCGGTTTTGTCGGGGATTTCCGTGCGCTGGACGGCGCTGCCCGTCACCATGCTGACAGGGGCATTGGCGGGGTTGGCGGCGGTGCTGCTAAGCCAGACGATTTTCGTCTCGCCCACCTCCGGCACCATGCCACTTATCAAGGGGCTGACCATCGCGCTTTTGGGCGGGCTTGGCTCGGTTCCCGGCGCGGTCGCGGGCGCGGTCATCATCGGGTTTCTTGAGGCGATCGTGGGTGCCCTTCCCTTCCTTGGGCAGCGCTATGTTCTCTTCGCCACCTTCGTCTTCATCATCACCGTTCTCATCATCCGCCCACGCGGCATCGGTGGTCTGCTGGATGAGGCCCGCAAATGACCGAAAAGAAGTTCTATGAAATCGGCCAGCGCCCAGCCGAGGTGATCCTGCACCCGTCGGGCGACGTGCCGCTTGTCCGCCGCCGGCTGCCCTTTACCCGCCGCCATTGGTTCAAATGGCGGTCACGCCTGAACGCCAAGACGCTGGAGCAAGAGCGGATGCTGGCCGACAAGCGCCCGCTGTGGTGGGCGCTGGGACTTTTGGCGCTGGCCGTGGCCGCGCCCTTCCTGTCCAACTCGATGCTGATGATCGCCGCGATCTTCTGCATCTTTTCGGCCATCAACGTGCTTTGGACGCTGATTATTGGCACAGCGGGGATCTTCAGCCTTGCCACCTTGGCCATCGTTGGCATCGGGGCCTATGTCAGTGCCGCATTGAACGTCTATCTCGGCCTGCCATGGCCGTTGATGTTCGCAGCAGGCGGGCTGGCCGGGCTGGTCATCGGCGGAGTTCTGGCCCTGCCCTCCACCCGGTTGGACGGGCTTTACTACGCCCTTTTGACCATGGGATTTGCCGAAATCTGCCGGGTTTTTGTCCAACAGCTAAAGCCTCTTGGCCCGCAAAATGGCTCAATCAACAATGTCGCCAGTTTCATCCCTGCCGATTGGCAGTTGCAGCGGCCGGGCCTTTTGCTCGGCTTTGCAGGGGCCTTCGTGCTGCTCTTGCTGGCGCTTTTGACCTTCCGGATCGTCAACTCCGAACGGCTGGGGATGCTGCTGCAAACCGCGCGTGAGGATGAAGCTTTTGCCGAAGCCACCGGCATCGACTATCGCCGCGCGCGACTGCATGTCTTCCTGATTTCTTCGGCGGGCCTTGGGGTGATCGGGGCGTTCTACGCGCAGTTCTACGGCTCCATCTCACCGCAGGTATTCAGTCTTGACCAACTGATGCTTCTGTTCGCGATGATCGTGATCGGCGGTCTTGGCCGCAGCGAAGGCGCCGTGATCGGCACGGCGATTGTCGTCCTGATCGACAAAGGGCTTTTGAACCTTGGCCCCATCCGCATCCTGCTGGTCGCCGCCATCATGCTGGGCGTGACACTGTTCTTACACAACGGCCTTGCCGGCGCGCGCGAGCAATTCCGCGGCTGGCGGCACCGCAAACAATCCGAGGCGCGCGCGCGCCGCACCGAAAAGGGGGGTGAAGTCATGCCCGAAGAAGCCATCGAGATCGCTGACAAGCAGGAAATCTATTACCGCCGGTTCCAAAAGCGCCTGCGCGACCGGCTAAAGGCGCTGATTACGCCAGAGTTGATCGAGGAGCATCGGCAGACCCCGCTGGGCCATCATTCCGATGCGCTGTCGCGTGTGCTGAACCACTTCCGCCGGGCCGAGGTCGCCGACAAATACGCCATCATGCGCCAGCCCGAAGCGTTTCATGCCTATAAGATCGTGGCCTTTTCCGGCACCCGTGGTGCCCCGCCCCGGCTGGTGGATGACCGCACCTATTACGATATCAACGAGGCCTACCACGCGGTTTTCCTGCTCCGCGTCAATGACCTGATGGAAGCCTGACCCATGACCAACACCCGGATTTTCGGCTATGCCGACCCTTTGGCCGCCCGCGCGGGGGGCAAGGTCGATTTCATGATTTCGGTCGAGGGCCGCGATGAGGTGGAGGCGCGTCTTGTCCGCGTCCTGCATGGCGATGAGAACCCAGAAGGGCCGGGATATCTGGAAGAAGCCGTCGCCATTGACCTGCCCAAGGCGCTGAAGGTGAAGCGGCAGTTCACGCAAGTCGGCAGCTTTGCCCGCGCCGATGACCCAGACGGCAAGCTGGACGGGCTGACCAGTTTCACCCTCTTTGCCCATGTCTTTCCGACGCTGCCCAAAGCCGAACGCCAGCAAATCCTTGGGCGCTGGGACATCGAAGGCTCCGAGGGTTTTGGCCTAGGCATAGACCCGGACGGCCATGTTGCGATGTGGCTGGGCGATGGCGCGGGCGTCGATGAAATCCGCACCGAAATCACCCTTGTGCCGCGCTGCTGGTATTTCGTTGCCGCAAGCTATGATGCCGCCACGCACCAAGCGGAATTGCATGTCATAAACTGCGTGACCCAGTGGAACAGCCGGATTTCCACCGTAGTCCCGTTTGAGGGCGACAGCTGGATCAAGGAAACGCTCCGCCACGGGCCGGGGGCAACGGCGGGGGCGGCCAGCTTCAAGCTGGCGTCGGCGACCGCCTATAACCCGGTGCGCGGCCATTACGGCGCGTTCTTGTTCAACGGCAAGATTGACCGGGCCGGCGTGTATTCCCGCCCCCTTGGTCGCGACGCAGTGCTGGCACTGGCACGCGGCACCGCCCCCGCCAAGGATAGCCTTCTGGCCTATTGGGACCCGACCGCGAACCTTGCGCGCGAGGGCGTGGGCGACACCATCCCCGACACCGGGCCGCACGGGCTGCATATGCAGGGGGTGAACCGCCCGGTGCGCTGCATGACCGGGTTCAACTGGAAGGGCGAGGAAAGCTATCGGCTGGCGCCGGAAACCTTTGGCGGCGTGCATTACCACGACGACGCGATGACCGACTGCGCGTGGGAGGTGACCCACAGCCTGACGCTGCCCGATGATCTGAAATCCGGCATCTATTGCCTGAAAGTCTCGGGCGGCGGTGGAGAGGATTCTATCCCCTTCATCGTGCGCCCCAAGACACCAAAAGCGAAACTCGCCTTCCTGCTGCCCACCTTTACCTATCTGGCCTATGGCAACGAACACCTGTCCTATGAAGCCCCGATTGCCCAAGCGATCACCGCCCATACCCCGGTGATCGTCGCCGAAGATCTGGAATACAAAAAGCTCGAAGAATTCGGCCTTTCGACCTATGACCATCACACCGATGGCGCGGGCTGCTGCTATTCTTCGTGGAAGCGCCCCATCATCACGCTGCGCCCGCGCTACCGTCTGCCGGCGATGAATTTCCCTTGGGCGCTGCCTGCGGATTTGTCACTGATCTGGTGGCTGGACCATGCGGGCTATGACTATGACCTCATCACCGACCACGACCTGCATGCCGAGGGGTTGGATTGCCTGAAACCCTATTCTTGCGTCCTGAACGGCACCCACCCGGAATACTATTCCGAGGAAATGATGGACGCGACCGAGGCCTATTTGGCGGGTGGCGGGCGGGTGATGTATCTTGGCGGCAATGGCTATTATTGGGTCACGGGGACGCGGTCCGATGAACCCGCCTGCATCGAGGTGCGCAAACTGGATTCCGGCTCGCGCGCTTGGCAGGCGGAACCGGGCGAAGGCTATCTCGCCTCTACCGGGCAGCGGTCTGGCCTCTGGCGCAACCGCGGCCGCGCACCGCAAAAGATCGTGGGGCTTGGCTTCACGACCGAAGGCATGGATGCCTCAGAACCCTTCGAACGCATGCCAGACAGCTTTCATCGCCGGGTCAGCTGGATCTTCGATGGCATCGGCGATGAGGAGTTGATCGGCGATTTCGGCCTTGCCGGCGGTGGCGCAGGCGGGATCGAACTTGACCGCTACGAACTTGGCCTCGGCACCCCGCCGCACACGATGCTGATGGCCTCGACCATCGGCCACTCTGACAACTACCCCTTGGTCAGCGAAGAGGTCACCTATGCCTTCCCCGGCCGGGGCGGCACCCAAGACGCCCAAGTGCGCGGCGACATGATCTATTTCACCACGCCCAAACACGGCGCATGCTTTGCCTCTGGCTCCATCGCGTGGAGCCAAGCCCTGCCCTGCCATGGCGGCGAAAACAACGTGGCCCGAATCATGCGGAACGTGCTCAATGCGTTCCTAAGGGAAGGCGCGTTGCCGGGGGCCGCCTTCACCGGAGATGAAAAACTCTGGCGGTAAGGGAGCCCGATCCGGGACGGCGTATGGGCCTTGGCATTGCCAGCTTCTCTCGGTTCATCACCGAGATGAACGACCGCACCCGTGAGGAGGATGCGGAAGGTTTGGCGCGTTGGGCGATTGCCGAATTGTCCCAGACCATCGGATTTGATGCCGCGTGGTATGGCTGGGCGAAACTGCGCCCCGAGGGGGTCGAGGTCTATGCCAATGCCACGCTGAACCTGCCCGACGGGTTCTACGACTATTGGCGCACCATGTCAGAGCAAGACTTGCTGGCGCGTTATATGATCGAAAACCCCGGCAAGGTCGCAACCTATGATCGCAAGCAGCCGCGCCAGACCGATGGCATGGCCAGCCTCTCGGACCATTTTGGGCTGAACCGGATGACGACGGCGATGAACGGGCATTATTGCGACTATGCCTCGTTCTACATCTCCTCCTACCGGGTCGGCGCCCAAGCCCGGAACTGGTCCGAGACAGAGCGCGATTATCTGCAATGCGCGGTGGATCAACTGTCCTCGGCGATGAAACTGACCCATGCCGAACCGGGGCGCCCCGACAGGCCGGGCACCGTCACCATTCTGGCGTCGGAAAATGGCATCGGCCTTTTGGGTCTCAGCGCGTTGCGCGAAACCTTTGGGGAAATCTGGCCACGCTGGACAGGCGACCATCTGCCCGAACAGCTCGCGCGGCTCATCGGTTGCCCCGGCACCCATATCCTGCCTGATCGCGATCTGGTGGTGACGGTCGAGGTGGCGCCCCGTTTTCAAGGCATGGGCCTGCGCCGCCTGACCCTGCGGCGCTTGACGCGGATTGATATGCTCTCCCCGCGCGAACGCGAAGTGGCCCGCGCCCTGTCAGAGGGCCACAGCCACAAGGAAGTCGCCCGGCTTTTGGGTCTTGCTCCGGCGACGGTCCGCAACCAGACCCAGTCGATCTACCACAAATTGGGCGTCGACAATCGGGCCAGCCTTTCGGCCATGCTGAACCAAGGCTCCTGATCGCCTTTATCTTGGCAAAAATATCCCACGGGGGAAGCGGCGTTTGGCACAAACGCTGCGCGGGGGCGTGACGCCCCCGTTTTTGGCGCGGCATCAAGCCGCGCGACGCAGGGCCGGATCGGCCGACAACAAAAGCCGCGCCTCATGCGATTTCAAGATCTGCCGGGCGGCATGATATCCTTCGGGCTGTACCGCCTCCGGCATCTCGGCAAACACCTTGAACAGTTCGGCACGGGCTGCATCCTCAAGCCCGCCAATGTTTCTCGCAGCAGGCAGGAAGCTTTCGCTCCAGACCCCATCGGCCAAGATCACCTCGTGATGGTCGAACATCAGGTGAAGATAGGTCACCTCTTGCACCATCGTCTGCACGACGCCGGGCTGCCCCGCCAAATGCAGCGCACGTACGAAGACCTCGTCCTCGCCGAAATACAGCGCGGCGCGCGGCCCTTCGGCCAGCATGCAGTGCTGGCGCGACACCATCATGTCGTGGCTGGGCAGGTTCGGCCCCAAGGCCCCCTTATGGAACAAAATCGGGTGCAGGGCCGGATCGGCCTGCAATTCGGCGGCGGGGATCGTGCGATTGCCGATCCAGCGGATCGGTTGCAACCCGCGGTCGCGGGTCAGCACCAGATCGCCGGGCTGCAACGTCTCGATCTCCCGCGGCCCCGTGGCGGTTTCCACCATGGCACCGGGCGTAAAGCAGGCAATCCCGCTGTCGATACCGGAATAGCTGAGCGTGCCGATGACATTGCCGAAGGCATCAAGGAACTGCACCACACCCGAGGTATGGTCATTCGGATCTTTCAGGATGCGGTAGGGGGTCGATCCCGACAGATCCAAGACGTCGTTGTCGCCCGCACCGCCGACGATGGTATCCCCAATGCCGCCGGCAAAGGTGTCTGACCCAGTTCCACCGGTCAGCAGGTCATTGCCCGCCCCGCCCGAAATCAGATCATTGCCATCGCCGCCATAGATCGCGTCATTGCCGGTGCCGCCATAGAGGCTATCCGCGCCCAACCCGCCATCCAAAAGGTCGTTGCCTGCCCCGCCAGAAACGTTGTCGGCACCTGCCCCACCATAGGCAAGGTCGTTGCCGTCGCCCGCGTCGACAAGGTCATCTCCATCGCCGCCATAGGCACTGTCATTGCCCGCGCCGCCATAAACCGCGTCGTTGCCCTCGCCACCGGTGGCGCTGTCATCGCCAGCCCCCGCAAGGACAGTGTCATTGCCTTCGTCGCCATGAACAATGTCGTTGCCGGCGCCGACATCCATATAGTCATTGCCAGCCCCGCCAGAGAAGATGTTGGTGTAAACATCCCCCGTCAGGCCCTGATTGTCGAAGCCAATCAGCGTATCATCAAAGGCAGACCCGATGATGCCATCAACGCCTTGCAGCACGTCCCCCGTGGCGTGGCCACCCGAGGCTGTGTTCGAGGTCAGGTTGATCGAGACAGCCGCATTGGACTCGCGATAGTCGAGGAAATCCATGCCCTCGCCGCCATAAAGCGTATCGCGCCCCGCGCCACCGGCCAGCGTGTCATCACCGGTGCCCGCCTCGACATAATCATTGCCCAAACCGCCCGACAGGACGTTGCCCGCTGTCGAGCCATAAAGGGAGTCGTTGTAGATCGAGCCAAAGATATTCTCGACCGCGACAAGCGTGTCGCCCGCGGCCATCCCGCCTGAGCCAGCGCCGCTGGCCAGATTGACGTTCACCCCCGCCGTGCTGTCGGAATAGTCGATGCTGTCGATGCCGGCGCCGCCCTCCATCCGATCAGATCCGGCGCCGCCCTGCATGAGATCATTGCCGTCGCCGCCGTAAAGGCTGTCACCACCTGCGCCGCCGTAAAGGCTGTCCTCGCCCGCGCCGCCGGTCAGCGTATTGGCATTGCCGTCCCCGGCCAAAAGGTCGGCGTAGTTCGACCCCAGAAGGTTTTCGATCTGACTTAGGACGTCGCCATCGGCGTCGCCGCCCACACCTGCGCCAGTGATCAGATTGACCGTAACCCCCTCGGCCGAGGCGGTATAATCGACCGTATCCGTGCCGGTGCCGCCGATCAGCGTGTCAGCCCCCGCGCCGCCAATCATGGAATCGTTGCCCGCAGCCCCCGACAAAAGGTTCGCGTTTGCGTCCCCGGTCAACGTGTCGTTATAGGCCGAACCGCTGATACCTTCGATGCTGGAGCCGACGTCGCCCGCCGCATGGCCACCGCTGTTTGCCCCGCTGGCCAGATTGATACTGACCGCCGCCGTCGAGCCGGCGTAATCCACGATGTCAAAGCCATCACCGCCATAAAGCCCGTCCGCCCCGGCGCCGCCCTCCAGCGTGTCATTTCCCGCACCGCCGTACAGATAATCGGTGCCCGCCGCGCCAGATAAATCATTTGCGCCCGCATCGCCCGTCAGGGTGTCGGAATAGGCCGACCCGGTGATGTTTTCGATTTCGACAAGAATGTCGCCTGCGCCATGGCCACCAGTTCCGGCCGTGCCGTTGAGGTTGACGTTCACCCCGGCGTTTGAACTGGTGTAATCGGCCGTATCATTGCCCGCGCCGCCATAAAGCGTGTCGTTGCCCAGCGCCCCGACCAGCGTATCGTTGCCATCGCCGCCATAAAGCAGATCGTTACCCGACCCCGCATTCAGCTGGTCGTTGCCGCCATAGGCGTTCAGCGTGTCGGCCCCGGTTCCCCCAGTCAGGGTCTCGTTGCCAGTGGTGCCATTATAGACGGGCACGTCGGTTACCTGCTCTGCCTGTCCGCCGTGGTCTGATGCCCGGTCGAACCGTTTGTTTCCCGCACCTTGGAAGGGCGCGGCTTGCCTCATCCCGAATACGAGCAGAAATTAAGGCAAATTCATGGCAAATGCGGCGAAACCGGCAAAATTGTTGCCGATTTGTGGCGGAAACCCTTCACAAATCAGACCTTTGCTTTGAATTTTTTGCGTTAACTTGGCGTTAACCTTGGGCAGGCAAGCTAATGATATGAAACAATTTCTTGTCCCCATTGCATTTGCTCTGACCGCCTGCGGGGCACAACCCGCGCCCGAATTCTTTGCCGCACAGCGCGCCGACGTCACCCGCGACGGCCGGCCCTATACGGTGTTTTATACCGAAAACCGGGTAGAGGTGATCCGCCAAGGCTACGCCAAGCGCGGTGACCACTCTGCAATCCGCGCCGCCATGATTGCCCTGATCCCCGAGGTGACCGGCTGCAAGCTGGTTGAAAGCACACTGCGTGGCGACAGCGGCGAAATGCGCGGCTCAATCCGCTGTTAGCGGCGCAGAAACAATTCCCAAAGCGCCCAGACGGCGCTGCCAGCGAACACCATGCCCCAACCTGGGCTGCCCATGGTGAAATCCATCACGGCCATCAGCACCGGGACAGCCACGGTCAGGGCACGCACCCAAGCCTTGCTGAAAAAGACATGATCGCGATCCAGAAAGCGCGGCTTGCTCTTTTCGGGTTTGTGATCATCGGTCATGCGCTGGCTCCCTTGCCGCAAAGATACGCATAGCGGTAAGCCAATGCTACCCCGCCCGCACCGCCCACAACATTGCCAAGTGTCACCCAGAATAAATTTCCCAAAGCCGCGCCAAGCGGGATCTCGGCCCCGGCAAGCGCCCCCAATGGCAGGAAAAACATATTGGCGACGGAATGTTCCAACCCCAAAAGCACAAAGGTGCTGATCGGCCAAAGGATCGCCAGAATTTTTCCGGTGGTGTCACGGGCCGAAAACGTCAGCCAGACCGCAAGGCAAACCAACGCATTGCAAAGCGCACCTTTGATCAACCACGGTAGGGCAGAACCCGCCACCTTGGTCAAAGCGACCTGCCCTGCAATCTCACCAATTGGCCCCTGCAACAGACCCGAAAGCCAAAAGGCCAGTGCCAGCCCGACCGCGCCAGTCAGATTGCCCAGATAGACGACACCCCAATTGCGCAGCAAAGCGCCGAGGGTGATTTTGCCATCCACGGCCGCCATCACCATCAGTGCATTGCCGGTGAACAACTCTGCCCCTCCAACGATCACAAGAATCAGCCCCAATGCAAAGACCACACCGCCCAAAAGCCGCTGTGGCCCAAAACCAAGATCGGCCCCGGCCATCACCATAAGATAGGCCACCGCGCCAAAGCCGATGAAGGCGCCAGCCAAGAGGGCCAGCGTGAACATCTGGCCAAGGGGCAACCGCGCCTTGGCAACGCCAGCACCTTCAATCAGCGCGGCAATCTCGGCGGGTTTATAGGCATCATGGTCATTCGGCATCGTGGTCTCCAAAAGTGCATCTAACTCTTGGCACAAGCGGCACGGAAACGTGATGATTTATCGCAAAGGACATGCAAGACTGTAACGAGGAGGGCCGCCAATGTCACACAAATCGCTTGCCATCTCGCCCGGCTTTGCAGGGCAAACCGTCATCACCACCTTCGAGATGACCCCCGCAACAGCGCATGACCTGATGGATAAGTTGCGCGCTGCCTATGACGAGGTGATCCGTCATCAGCCGGGCTTCATCTCGGCCGCGTTGCATATGAACGACGCCATGACGCGGATCTGCAACTATTCGCAATGGCAGCGGCGCGAGGATTATCAGGCCATGCTGCGCACGACGGAAATGCGTGAAAGGAACCGCGTCATCAACACGCTGTGCCGCGGGTTTGAGCCGGTCATGTATGAGGCGATGGAAGTGCTTTAACCGGGATTGAAAAAGCCATGGATGGTTTCCGCCATGGCCTGAGAAATCCCATCCACCGCCATCAGATCGGGCACACCGGCCCGGCTGACCGCCTTGGCACTGCCGAAATGTGCCAGCAGCGCGCGTTTGCGCCCCGCGCCCACGCCGGGAATTTCGTCAAGCGGCGTTGCTGACACCGCCTTGGCCCGTTTGGCCCGATGCGCGCCGTTGGCCCAGCGGTGGGCCTCATCCCGCAATCGTTGGATGAAATACAGCACCGGATCGTTGCGCGGCAACGCCATGGGGGGCATGCCGTCACGGTGGAATTCCTCTTTGCCCGCGTCGCGGTCAATGCCCTTGGCCACCCCGATCACCGCAACATCATCGGCCCCCAATTCGGCCAGCACGCCGACAACTGCGGAAATCTGCCCCGCCCCCCCGTCGATCAGCAGAAGATCCGGCCACATCTCGGTCTTGCGTTCAGGGTCTTCTTTCAACAGCCGCTCAAAGCGCCGGGTCAGAACCTCGCGCATCATGCCGAAATCGTCAGAATTCGCCCCCGCCTCGGATCGGATGTTGAACTTGCGGTATTGGCTTTTCAGGAACCCTTCGGCCCCCGCGACGATCATGCCCCCCACGGCATCGCTGCCCTGAATATGGGCGTTATCGTACACCTCGATCCGCGCAGGTGGGCCGTCCAGATCAAAAGCCGCGGCCAAGCCGGCCAAGAGTTTGTTCTGGGTGGAACTTTCCGACATCCGCCGGGCAAGGCTTTCGCGGGCGTTTCGGGTGGCGTTTTCGACCAGCTCAGCCTTCTCGCCCCGCAGGGGAACCGCCAGTTCCACCTTGCGACCGGCACGCGCCGAGAGAGCCTCGGCCACCAGATCGGGATTTTCAACCGCATGCGACAACAGCACCAGCCGGGGCGGTTCCTTGTCATCGTAGAACTGGGTCAGAAAGGCCTCGAGGATCTCGGGCTCTTCCGCCCCGGCCCCAGTTTTCGGATAGAAATCCCGGTTGCCCCATGACTGGTTGGCCCGGATAAAGAACACCTGCACGCAAGCCTGCCCATGCTCCAGGTGCACAGCCACAACATCCGCCTCGGCCACCCCCTGCGGGTTGATGCCTTGCGACTGCTGGACCTGGGTCAGCGCCTTGATCCGGTCCCGTAGGGCCGCGGCGCGTTCAAACTCCATCGCGTCCGAAGCCAGCGTCATCTCCCGGGCCAGATTGGCCTGAACGGCAGTGGATTTTCCGTCGAGAAACCGCTCGGCATCCTCGACCAGCGCGGCATATTCGGTCTCGTTCACGCGCCCCACACAGGGTGCGGCGCAGCGCTTGATCTGATGCTGCAGGCAGGGCCGGGTGCGGCTGGCGAACATGCTGTCGCTGCAATTGCGCAGCAGAAAGACTTTTTGCAGCTGGTTCAGCGTCCGATTGACCGCGCCTGCGCTGGCAAAGGGACCGAAATAGCGCCCTTTCTCTTTCTTCGCCCCCCGATGTTTTTTGATCTGCGGAAAGGCATGCTCGCGGCTGATGAGGATGTTCGGAAATGACTTGTCGTCGCGCAACAGCACGTTGTAGCGCGGCTTCAACTGCTTGATGAGGTTTTGTTCCAGCAGCAGCGCCTCAAGCTCCGTCCGCGTGGTCAGGAACATCATCGAGGTCGTCTCGTGGATCATCCGCGCGATCCGCGCCGAATGGCCCGAGGGGCGCGCATAATTCGAAACCCGCGCTTTCAGGTTCCGTGCCTTGCCGACATACAGCACCTCAGACGCGGCGTTCAGCATGCGGTAAACCCCCGGACTTGCGTCCAAAGTGCGCAGATAGTCCTGAATCAGCTCATGGCCGGTGAGGGGTGTTTCGCTCATGCAGAAAGAGGCCTTTGGGATACATTGATTCTCGCGGCTGGCTGCAATGATAGCCGCGGCGCGGCAAGAGGGAAGAAGTCCACCGCTTTTGTGGATAACTTTGCGGAGAACTTTTCCGGAGCGTCAAATTTCCCTTGTTTTTGGCGGGCCTCCCCGAGTTGCCTGTTTTTTAGGCAAATCGATAAGGCATTGATATTAAACAAAAGATTTTTAACCATCCAGCAAATCCCTGATAAATCAGGAGATTTTACAAACCCCGCGCGGCATTTCAGGGCAAAGTGGACAACTCGCCGCATGGCAAGCGCCAAGGCTCACTCAACCCCGAGCACATCCGGGGTTTGCCAACCCAGATGCTGACCGCCATCGACAGCGATCATCTGGCCCGTCACAGCCGGGGAATCGAGGAAAAAACCCAAGGCCGCGGTGATGTCGGCAGGGTTTGCGCCGCGGCGCAATACGGTTGCCGCACGCTGGCGTGCGAAATGCCCATCGCTTTGGCGCACCCCTTGCAGGGTGGGACCGGGACCGATGGCATTGACGCGGATCTGCGGAGCAAGCCCCTGCGCTGCGGTGCGGGTCAGCGCCCAAAGGCCCATCTTGGCCAAGGTATAGGACATGAATTCCGGCGTCAGCTTGTGCACCCGCTGGTCGATCATATTGACGACCAAAGCACTGGCCACCGGTTCACCCGCCGCATCGACGCCAGCCTCGGGCGCTTGCGCGGCGAAGCCTTGCGTCAGCACAAAGGGCGCCCGCAGGTTAGATTCCATCGCCCGATCCCAGCTTTTGCGCGTGGCCGATCGGATCGTATCATATTCAAAAATCGAGGCATTGTTGACCAGCACCGTCAACGGCCCACCCAGCCCCTGCACGGCCATCGGGATCAGCTTTTCGACCTGCGCCTCGATCAAGAGATCGGCACGCAGCGCACAGGCCCGACGCCCCATGGCGGTGATTTCCTTGACCACGGCCTCCGCCTCACTGCGCGAGGCGGCATAGTGGATCGCCACATCATAGCCCCGCCGCGCCAGATAGAGCGCCATCTCGCGGCCAAGTCGCTTGCCCGCCCCCGTCACCAAAGCCCGCATTTTCAGGATTTCCTACACTCACAGCCCGACCGACCGATCATATAGCGCCCGCACCGCGGACAGGTAGGGGCTTTCGCCACTTTCTGCCGCAGTCGGGCCAACCCGCTGGGGCGGCCCGGAAACACCAGTTTGCCAATCATGCCGATCAGCAGCATGACAAGCAGGAACAGAAAGATGACTTTGATGAGCATCTAGAGACCATAGCGCGCCATCAGCGCCCTGTCTTCCACCGACTGCATCAGATCATCGGCCACGGACAGGCCAAAACGCGCGAGCAACCCGCGCTTTTGCCCCAAAGGCACCAGCCGCACCTTATCACCGAAAATCGCCTTCATCTTTGGCACCAGATGACCGACGCCATCGGCAAGCCCCAGATCCACCGCGCCCTGCCCCACCCAGACATCGGCATTGAACAGATCCGCTGCGGCCAACCGGTCGCCGCGCCTCGCTTTTACATGTGCGATGAAGGCCTGATGGATCGGGGATTGCAGCGCGCGCAAACGGTCGATGTCTTCCGGCTTTTGCGGCAGGAACGGATCGGCCAGGCTTTTAGATTTGCCCGCTGCCACCACCCGTCGCTCAATGCCTTGCCGGGCCATGAATTCGGGGAAACCAAAGCTGGCAAAAATCACCCCGATGGATCCAAGGATGGAACTGTCATCGACCCAAATCTCATCGCCCGCGCAGGCCAGCCAATAGCCGCCGGATGCCGCGACATCCTCGACAAAGGCATAGACTTTCACGTCCTTCTCCGCCGCCAACCGCCGAATGCGGGCCGCGATCAGACTGGATTGCACCGGCGATCCCCCCGGCGAGTTGATGACAAGCGCCACAGCCGCAGGTTTTAGGCGGAAGGCTTTCTCGATCACCGGGGCAAGGCCTGCGTCCGACAGGGCATTGCGCCCAGTCCCAATGCCACCTTGAAGCCGGATGACGGGCACAAGGGGCGACTTTCTCAAAAAGGGAATGAAGCGTTTCATGATCCATGAGGTAAGGGCCCGCACGCCGTTGTGCAACGCCCCCTTGTCGGATTGGGGGCCAGCCCCCCATGCCAATGGCACACCCGGAGCATTTCATGAGGCGCAAATAAAAGAGCGCAGGCTCATGGGGTTTGCGCCTTTTCAAATACTCACCTTAGCGCGGCTTGCCACGGGCGCCTTGGCGGGCCACTTTGGCGCCCATGATCGACAAGCTGGAAATGTTCATCGCGCTGGCCAACGAACGGCATTTTGGCCGCGCAGCCGAAACGGTGGGGGTCACACAACCCTCGCTTTCCTCTGCCATTCGTCAGTTGGAAGACCAACTTGGCGTGCAGCTGGTGTTTCGTGGCAGCCGGTTTCAAGGCCTGACACCCGAAGGCCAACGCGTGCTGGATTGGGCGCGGCGGATCGTCGGCGACATGCGCGCCCTGAAAGACGAGATGCGGTCCGTGCATGCCGGGCTGTCGGGCAACCTTAGGATCGGGGTCATTCCGACTGCGCTTCCGATGGTGGCCGATCTGACAGCCCCGTTCACCGCCCGCCATCCCAATATGCGCGTCACCATCTTGTCGCGCACCAGCGCCGAGATTTTGGATGGCATCGAAAGTCTCGAACTTGATGCAGGCATCACCTATCTCGACAATGAACCGTTGGGACGCGTCGCCCAGACCCCGCTTTACACCGAGTTTTACCGCTTTCTCTGCGCGCCTGGGTCACCCTTTGCGGGACGCGCGCAGATCAGTTGGCATGAGGTAGCCTCGGTTCCCCTCTGTCTTTTGACCGCCGACATGCAAAACCGCAGGATCGTCAATCAGCATCTGGCCGAAGCCGGGGCAAAGGTGCAGGCGATGGTGGAAAGCAATTCGACGATTGCCTTGGTATCGCATGTGCGATCCAGCCTTTGGGCCTCGGTCGTACCTATGAAACTGGCCGAGATGTTCACCGGCCAAGGCCTGATCGCCATTCCGATTGTGGAGCCTGAGGCCGAGCATCTGGTCGGTCTTGTCACCACCCGGCGCGATCCGCAAACCCCCGTCTTGCAGGCGCTGATCGAGGCGGCAGCGCGGTTGGGCCGCAAACGATAGGCATATCCTATCGTTTAACGGGACATCCATATTGATTTCCCTATCAATCTGCGTACTACCGCATACAGCTACCGAAGGGCCGCCATATGCTTGATTCTGTCGAAGTTACCGCTCGGGTCGGGGAAATCCTGATCGCCCACAAAGGGATGGAGGGGTCGCTTCTGCCGATCCTTCATGCCATTCAGGCCGAATTTGGCTATGTGCCGCAGGCTGCCTTGCCGATCATCGCGCAGGATTTGAACCTGTCGAGGGCCGAGGTTCACGGCGTGATGTCCTTCTATCACGATTTCCGCGAGAACCCGGCGGGCAAGCATGTGCTGAAACTGTGCCGGGCCGAGGCCTGCAAGTCGGTCGGCGCTGACCGCGTGGCAACTCACGCGCAAAAAGCGCTGGGGATCGAATGGCACGAAACCACCACCGACGGCAAAGTGACGCTGGAGCCGGTGTTCTGCCTTGGCCTGTGCGCCTGCGCCCCCGCCGCTTTGGTGGA
This sequence comes from uncultured Paracoccaceae bacterium, assembly GCA_937927675.1. Classification (GTDB taxonomy): domain Bacteria; phylum Pseudomonadota; class Alphaproteobacteria; order Rhodobacterales; family Rhodobacteraceae; genus Tabrizicola_A. The sequence continues at coordinate 43,440 of CALBSG010000136.1, forward strand.
TGGCAAACTGGTTGGCCGTGTCGATGAGGCAAAGATCGACAGCATCATCGGGGGTCTGAAATGAAGATTTATCTGCCGCTGGATTCTGCTGCCGTTGCCCTTGGCGCAGACGAGATTGCCGCTGCCATCCGCGCCAAAAGCGCCGATGTGACCCTTGTCCGCAATGGCTCGCGCGGGATGGTCTGGCTGGAACCGATGGTCGAGGTGGAAACACCTGCCGGTCGCATGGCCTTTGGCCCGATGACCGTTGCCGATGTGCCTGCCCTCTTTGGCGATCTGGCAGCACACCCCAAGGCCCTGGGCCTGACGGAAGAACTGCCTTGGATGAAGGCGCAGACGCGCCTGACCTTTGCCCGCGTTGGCGTGATTGACCCGTTGTCGCTGGCCGATTACCGCGCCCACGGCGGGTTGAAGGGGCTTGAGCGGGCACTTGGCATGGGCCAGCCCGATATGGTCACTGAGGTGACGAACTCTGGCCTGCGCGGCCGGGGTGGTGCGGGCTTCCCGACGGGCATCAAGTGGAAGACGGTTTCGGAAGCGCAAGCTGACCGCAAATATATCGTCTGCAACGCCGACGAAGGCGACAGCGCCACCTTCGCGGACCGCATGTTGATGGAAGGTGACCCCTTTACCCTGATCGAAGGCATGGCGATTGCTGGTCTGGCCTGCGGCGCCACCAAGGGCTTTGTCTACATCCGTTCGGAATACCCGATCGCCATCGAGGTGATGCAAAAGGCCGTCGAGATCGCCCGCACCGAAGGCGTCTTGGGCACGAAGGTCATGGGCAAAGGCCCGGCCTTTGACATGGAAATCCGCGTCGGCGCGGGGGCCTATGTTTGCGGCGAAGAAACCAGCCTGCTGAACAGCCTTGAAGGCAAGCGCGGCATCGTGCGCGCCAAGCCCCCCTTGCCCGCACTGCAAGGGTTCATGGGCAAGCCCACCGTTGTGAACAACGTGATCTCGCTGGCGTCGGTGCCGGTGATCTTTGAAAAAGGCGCCGAGCATTACAAGAACTTCGGCCTTGGCCGGTCGCGTGGCACGATCCCGCTGCAAATCGCTGGGAACGTCAAATTCGGCGGGCTTTACGAGATCGCCTTTGGCCTGACCCTGGGTGAGATCGTCGACAAGATCGGCGGCGGGACGGCTTCGGGCCGCCCGGTCAAGGCGGTGCAGGTGGGTGGCCCCTTGGGCGCCTATTTCCCGCGCAGCCTGTTTGATACGCCCTTTGGCTATGAAGAATTCGCGGGCAAGGATGGCCTCATTGGCCACGCTGGCCTGACCGTGTTTGACGACACGGCAGACATGCTCGGCATGGCGCGCTTTGCGATGGAATTCTGTGCGATTGAATCCTGTGGCAAATGCACCCCCTGCCGGATTGGTGCCGTGCGCGGTGTGGAAACGCTGGACCGACTTGGGCGCGGCGACGCATCTGCGCTGCCGATTCTGACCGATCTGTGCAATACTATGAAATCCGGTTCGCTCTGTGCGCTTGGCGGCTTCACCCCCTATCCGGTGATGTCGGCCCTGACCCATTTCCCTGACGACTTCTCCACCCAGAAGGAGGCCGCCGAATGAAAGACTTCATCATCCCGTCCGACCGCGATTTCGGCACGCCCTATGTGCGGTCGACCACCACGGTGACACTGAACATCGACGGCTTTGATGTGACGGTGCCGGAAGGCACTTCGATCATGCGCGCCGCGGCGGAAATCGGCATCACGGTGCCGAAACTTTGCGCCACCGACAGCATTGATGCCTTTGGCTCTTGCCGTCTGTGTCTGGTCGAGATCGAGGGCCGCAACGGCACCCCGGCCTCTTGCACCACCCCGGTTGCCGCCGGCATCAAGGTGAAAACCCAGACTGCGAAGCTGAAAGACCTGCGCCGCGGAGTGATGGAACTTTACATCTCGGATCACCCGCTGGATTGCCTGACCTGCGCGGCCAATGGCGATTGCGAGCTGCAGGACATGGCCGGGGCCGTGGGCCTGCGCGATGTGCGTTATGAGGCTGTGGACACCCACTTCCGCGCCAAGAACACCAGCGGCGAGGCCAATCCGCAGTGGATGGCCAAGGACACGTCGAACCCCTATTTCACCTATGATCCGGCAAAATGCATCGTCTGCTCGCGCTGCGTGCGGGCCTGCGAGGAAGTGCAAGGCACCTTCGCGCTGACCATCGAAGGCCGTGGCTTTGACAGCCGTGTGTCCTTCGGCATGAAGACCGACGATGCTCTGGCCTCGGATTGCGTCTCGTGCGGTGCTTGTGTGCAAGCCTGCCCGACCGCGACCCTGTCGGAAAAGTCGCGCTTCACCGCGTCGGAGCAGTTCGACAAGGTCTTCCGCGAGGGCATGGGCCTGGTGGAGGAGACGGCGAACTATCTCGACGGTCCCGGGCGGGCGGATGCCCGCACGCTCGATCGCAATGGCGCGGTCGCCTACGCCACGGAAAGCATGCGCCTCACCACCCGGCTCATGCAGCTTGCATCCTGGCTGCTCCTGCAGCGCGCCATCGGCCTGGCGCAGCGCCAATACCGGCACCTCGAGGCCGTAGCGCTGCTGCAGCGCGGGATCGCCATCCACATCCATCACCTCCAGCCCGGTGACCCCGGGCAGGGCACGCAGGCGTTCCTCCAGGCCCTCGCAGAGGCAGCAGCCCTGGCGGCTGTAGAGCAGTAGTTGTGGCTGAGCCATCAATCGGGCACCGGATCGCAGCCACAGGGCGTAAAGGGATGGCAGCGCAACAGACGTCTGGCGGTGAGCCAGCCACCACGCCAGGGCCCATGGCGCTCGATGGCCTCCAGGCCGTAGGCGCTGCAGCTCGGAATGAAGCGGCAACGGGGACCCAGCAGCGGCGAGATCCACTGGCGGTAGAAGCCGATCAAGGCCAGCAGCAGCGTCTGGAGGATGCGGGTCATGCCAACCGATAGGATCGCCTGCTGGCGTGGCCAAGGTCTGGGAGTGTCCATGCTCTCAGGCCAGCCGCACCGGCATCAACTCGATACCCGTTCTCCATGTCTCGCTACCGCGGCCCTCGTCTGAGGATTACGCGGCGCTTGGGAGACCTTCCCGGTCTCACCCGTAAGTCCGCCAAGCGGTCTTATCCCCCCGGTCAGCACGGCCAAGCCCGTCGCAAGCGCTCCGAATACGCCATCCGCCTCGAAGAGAAGCAGAAGCTTCGCTTCAACTACGGCATTTCTGAACGTCAGCTGGTTCGCTACGTGAAGAAAGCCCGTGCCCAAGAGGGTTCCACCGGAACCAACCTGCTGAAACTGCTCGAGAACCGTCTCGACAACGTCTGTTTCCGCCTCGGCTTCGGCCCCACCGTGCCCGGTGCCCGTCAGCTGGTGAACCATGGCCACGTGACCGTGAACGGCCGCGTCGTGGACATCCCCAGCTACCAGTGCAAGGCCGGCGATGTGGTCGCCATCCGCGAGCGCAAGCAGAGCAAGAAACTGGCTGAAACCAACCTGGAATTCCCAGGCCTAGCCAACATCCCCCCCCACCTCGAACTCGACAAGAACAAGCAGGTCGCCAAGGTGATCAGCAAGTGCGAGCGTGAGTGGGTCGCCCTCGAGATCAACGAACTGCTGGTGGTGGAGTTCTACTCCCGCAAGGTGTGATCCCCTGCGATCACCTCCACGTTCAGCTCCTACTGCCCCCGCTTCGGCGGGGGCTTTTTTGTGGGCAGCACACCAGCGGCAGCCCGGAGCCTGAGCGTCAGCCGCTGATCAAGCGTTCGAGGGCCGCCGTCACATCGTCCTGGCGCATCAGCGATTCGCCCACCAGCACCGCATCAGCACCGGCACTTTGCACCCGATCGAGATCGTCGCGGCTGAACAGGCCCGACTCACTCACCAGCAGGCAGCCCTTGGCGCGAATCTGCTCGCCATAGCGGGCGGTGAGTTGTTCGGTGGTGGCCAGATCCGTGTGGAACGTGGCGAGGTCGCGGTTGTTGATGCCGATCAGCTGCACACCATCGAGGGCCAGCACCCGCTCCAGCTCCTCGGCGTCGTGCACTTCCACCAGCACCGTGAGTCCAAGGCTGCCGGCCACCTTGAGCAGGTAAGCCAGGTCTTGGTCGGTGAGGATCGCGGCAATCAGCAGGGCCGCATCGGCACCGGCAGCGCGGGCCTGGTACAGCTGATAGGGGCTGAGGATGAAGTCCTTGCAGAGCAGTGGGAGATCCACGGCCTGGCGCACCTGCACCAGCACCTCAAAGCCGCCCTGGAAAAACTGCTTGTCGGTGAGCACCGAGAGGCAGCTGGCCCCACCGGCGGCATAGCCCTTGGCAATGGCCTCGGGATCAAAGTTCTCCCGGATCACCCCCTTGCTGGGGCTGGCCTTCTTCACCTCGGCGATCACCGCAGGTTTCCGGCAGGAGGCCTTCAATGCCGCCAGGAAATCGCGGGGGGCCGGCAGTTCGGCCACCTGCTTCTTGAGTTGCGCCAGGGTGACGCGCTCCCGGGCGGAGGCCACTTCCCGATCTTTCTCCCAGACGATTTTTTCCAGGATGTGGCGCGGTTCAGCATCCTCGTGGGGGATGGCGTACTCCAGGAACGCCACCTTCACGGCTGGATTGGGGGGACGACGACGAATCTCCATCTCAGGCCACCACGGCTGCAGCTTGTTTGTAGGCCACTTCCACCAGCTCGCTGAGGGTGGGGTGCGTGTGCACCTCGTTGGCCAACTGTTTCACGCTCTGGCGGCGGGCCACCGCATTGGCAATTTCCTGAATCAAATCGGCGGCGTGGAGGCCATAGATGTGGGCGCCGAGCACCTCACCGGTGGTCTTGTTGAACAGCAGCTTCATCAGGCCATCACTTTCGAGCTCCGCCAGGGCCTTGGTGTTGGCCTTGAAGTAGCTGCGCACCGTGCCCAGCTCAAACCCATCCTGGGCAGCCTGGGCCTTGGCATCGGCTTCGCTCAGGCCCACGGAGCTGATTTCCGGATGGGTGAAGGTGGCCGCCGGAATCGAGCGGTAATCAATGCTGCGGGGGTGCCCCAGGATGTTGTCCACGGCCACGGCGCCCTGGGCGGCAGCGGTGTGGGCCAGCATCATTTTGCCGGTCACATCACCCACGGCCCAGAGGTGCGCCACCGGGGCTCCGTTCACCAGCACGCGCATCTGGTCGTCCACGGGAATGAAGCCGCGGTTGGTCTCCACACCGCAGGACTCCAGGTTCAACCCCTTGCTGGACGGCACGCGGCCGGTGGCCACCAGCACCGCATCCACCTCCAGGGTTTCCACCAACTCCTTGGTGGTCATGTCCGCCAACTCGATCTGCACCGGCGCACCGGGGGTGATCTTGCGGGCGAGCACGCCGGAGCGGGCGTCGATGTCGCGGCCGTCAATCAGATTGCGGGCGGCGATCTTGGCGATGTCGGGATCGAAGGTGGGCAGCACCCGATCCATGGCCTCGATCATGGTCACCTCACAGCCGAGGGCCGTGTAGACATCGGCGAATTCCAGGCCGATGTAGCCGCTGCCGATGATGGCGATCCAGCGGGGCAGCCATTCCAGGCTGATGGCCTCGTCGCTGGTGAACACCGTGCGGCCATCGGTCTCGATGCCGGGAGGCACAAAGGGATCCGAGCCGGTGGCCAGGATCACGTCGCGGGCGCTCAGCACGCGATCAACGCCATTGATTTCACGCACGCCCACCCGCTGGCTGCCCTCAAGCCGGCCCATGCCGCGAATGATGGTGACGCCGGCGCGCTCCAAGGTCTTGGTGAGGTTGGCGCGAATCGTGGCCACCAACTGATTGGCATGGTCGGCGATCTTCTGGCGCTCAAAGCGCACCGGGGCGGCATGGATGCCGAAACCCTTGAGGTGCTCGGCATCGGCAAGCTCCCGCACCCGGCCACTGGCGGCCAGCAGGGCCTTGGAGGGCACACACCCCCGGTTCACGCAGGTGCCGCCCATATCGCGGGACTCGATGATCGCCGTGCGCAGGCCATGGTCGGCCGCGTGCTTGGCGGCGTCGAACCCGCCGTAGCCGGCACCGATCACGATGACGTCGTAATCGAAAGTCGCGTCGCTCACCGTGGCCGTGCTCAGTTGGGGGGCATTCTCTCCTGCCGCAGGCCCGGATTTCAGGAGCCCAACAGCCAAGCGATCAGCCGGGCCCGTTGCGCTGACGCCAGCGCTCCAGCAGCAAGGGCCCTGCCGCCACCGCCACGTTCAGCGATTCCACCGCGGCGCTGTGGGGAATGGTGACCCGATGGGTAGCCAGGGCCGCCAGCTCCGGGTGGAGCCCAGCGCCCTCATTGCCCAGCAGCAGCACCGTGGGGCGGGTCCAATCCAGCTGCCAGTAGGGCATCGGCTCACACGCAGATGCAGACCCCGAAGCCACCAGGGTGGCCACCAGCTGGTGGCCCGCCGCGCGGGCCTGTTCCAGGCGGGGGATCAACCCGCTGCGGTCCAGGTCCCTGGCCAGGGGCAACGCCAGGGCGGCACCGGCCGCAGCGCGCAACACCTTGGGCTGATGCGGATCGGCACCGCCCCCCTGCCACACCTGTTGCACGCCGGCCGCCAGGGCCGTCCGCAACAAGGTGCCGAGGTTGCCGGGATCCTGGAGCTGATCGAGGGCCAACACGAAATCGGCAAGACCCTGAACCTGGGGCAACGCCGCTGCGGGCAGGGTCATCACCACGCCATCGGGGCTCTCCGTGCTGGCCACCGCCGCCAACACCTCCTCACCCACCGGCTGCACCGCCACGGGTAGGTGCTCCCACAGATCCCCATGAGATCGGAAGAGCACACGTCTGAACTCCAGTCACCTTGTACTATCTCGTA
>CALBSG010000137.1 GCA_937927675.1 uncultured Paracoccaceae bacterium
AGACGCGCCGGATCACGATAGTGGTCGCGGCTGTCGCGCGAAATCGCCGCCAGACGCCGCGCCTCGCCCGAGCGCAGCACCGCGCCATCCAGCGTGCGCAACTCTTCGACGCCACGCAGCACGCGCGACAGGCGGATGCCGTGATCTTGGGTGATGCGGCCAGTCCAGCCCTTTTCGTATTCGGCAGCGATCAGGTTCAAACGCCGCGCCACGGTATCGGCCACGGACTGCAGATCGCCTTCGATCTGGGCAGCATCAAAGGCACCCGCCAGCGCGGCCTGTTCCAGAATGCCGCGCGGATAATGGGTCGGAAAGGCATCCAGCACACGGCGGAACTGCCGCGCGCCTTCAACAACCCGCGCAAGGTCAGAGCCGGCAATTTCTTCGCCCGACTGCAGGCGCAAAACCGCGCCTTCAACGCCCATTTCGATCAGGTAATCTTCCAGCGCGGCTTGGTCCTTGAGGTACACCTCTGACTTGCCGCGCGCCACTTTGTACAAGGGCGGCTGCGCAATATACAGGAAACCACCTTCGATCAGCTGCGGCATCTGGCGGAAGAAGAAGGTCAGCAGCAGGGTGCGAATATGCGCGCCGTCAACGTCGGCGTCGGTCATGATGACGACCTTGTGGTAGCGCAACTTGCCGATGTCGAATTCATCCCGGCCAATGCCAGTGCCAAGCGCGGTGATCAGCGTGCCGATTTCCTGACTGCCCAGCATCCGGTCAAACCGTGCGCGTTCCACGTTCAGGATCTTGCCGCGCAGCGGCAGAACGGCTTGATTGGAGCGCGAGCGGCCCTGCTTGGCAGAGCCACCTGCCGAGTCACCCTCGACCAGAAACAGTTCCGACTTTGCCGGATCGCGTTCTTGGCAATCGGCGAGTTTGCCGGGCAGAGAGGCCACATCCAGCGCGGTCTTGCGGCGGGTCAATTCGCGGGCCTTGCGGGCCGCTTCACGGGCCAAGGCGGCCTCGATGATTTTGCCGACGATGATCTTTGCCGGACCGGGGTTCTCCTCGAACCACTCGCTCAGCTTTTCGTTCACCAGATTTTCGACCGAGGGGCGGACTTCGGAAGACACCAGCTTGTCTTTGGTCTGCGACGAGAATTTCGGATCCGGCACCTTGACCGACAGCACGCAGGTCAGTCCCTCGCGCGCGTCGTCGCCGGTGAAATCGACCTTCTCCTTCTTCGCAATGCCCGAGGTTTGGGCATAGCTGTTGATGGTCCGCGTCAGCGCACCCCGAAAGCCCGCAAGGTGGGTGCCGCCATCGCGCTGTGGGATGTTGTTGGTGAAGGGCAGCACCATTTCATTGTAGCTGTCATTCCACCACATCGCGACTTCGACGGTGATCCCGGCTCGCTCTCCGATCATGTAGATCGGTTCCGACATTACCGAAGTCTTTGATCTGTCTATGTATTTTACAAATTCTTTGACGCCGCCTTCGTAAAACAATTCAGTGTGCAGCGGTTCGGCGGGGCGTTCATCTTCGATGATGATCCGCACCCCTGAATTCAAAAAGGCCAGTTCCCGCAGCCGGTGTTCCAGGGTCTTGAAGCTGTACTCAAGGTTCGAGAAGGTGCCATCCGGCGTATTTGTCTTGGCGCTTGCCAAGAAACGCACCTCAGTACCGCGCTGGCCGGGGGCGGGGCCGACCTCATGCACATGCACCACACATTCGCCATGTTCAAAGCGGGCGCGATATTCGATGTCATTGCGCCAGACGGTCAGCTCCAGCCATTCCGACAGCGCGTTCACGACCGAAACGCCCACGCCATGCAGACCACCCGACACTTTATAGGCGTTGCCGCCCTCGTCGGTGTTGTTGAATTTGCCGCCTGCGTGCAGCTGGGTCATGATAACCTCTGCCGCCGAAACGCCTTCTTCCTTGTGCATGTCGACAGGAATGCCGCGCCCATTGTCGCGTACCGAAACCGAGCTGTCGGCGTGAATCTTCACCGTAACAGCGGTCGCGTGGCCCGCTAGCGCTTCGTCGATGCCGTTATCGACGACCTCATAGACCATGTGGTGCAAGCCCGACCCATCGTCCGTGTCGCCGATATACATGCCGGGCCGTTTGCGAACCGCCTCCAAGCCCTTGAGAACCTTGATAGAATCGGCGCCGTAGCTTTCGGTCTTTTTGGGCTCATCGGCCATGTGGTCTGCATCCCTTGAATTGCCTGCGATTTATAGCGGCTCAAGGGGGGAATGTCACGCCTTGGACACAAGATTTGGTGGTCATAGGAAGGGAATAACCAACCCGACGCAGATCAGCAGAACGCCCGAGATCACGTTCAGCCGATGCACGGCATCGGGGCTTTGCACCAGCCGCCGCGCCCGGTCGAGAAACACCGCAAGCCCGAGGTTACCCGCCATCGGGATCAGCGCCGAAACCCCGATGATAAGGCCGATGTCCGTCGCGGTCAGGCTGCCCAAGGTGAAAAAGCCGGGCAGGGCGCCCATGTAAAACAGGATGGCTTTCGGGTTGCCGATCACCGCCGCAAGGCCTACCGAAAACCCTGCCCAAAGGCCGGGTTTGGTCAGCCGACTGTCGGCATCGCCCAAACTGCCAGATTTGCGGATCAGCATGTAGCCCATGAACAAAAAGATCACCGCGGCCACCCAGCGCAGGACCGACAGAAAGTCGCCATAGGTGCTTTCGACCCAGCTCAGGCCAAGGATCGCCAACAGCGGCCAAACCAGATCGCCCAGCGCCACGCCCACCGCCAAGGGCCATGCGGCGGCAAAGCCCCCAGATAGCGCCCGCGCCATCAAGGCCACCCAGACCGGGCCGGGAACCGACCAAAGCCCAATCATGCCAAGGGCATAAATGCCCAGCTCATACCAACTGATTGTCATGCATCACCTGCGGGCAGCGTCAGGCTGCCATCCTCGTTCAGGGGCCAGAACGGGTTCATGGCCACTTCCCAGACATGGCCATCTAGGTCGGCCCAATAGCCGGAATAGCCGCCCCAGAACACTTTCTCAGGGGCTTTCAGCCCGGTCGCGCCAGCGGCCAAGGCCGCGGCATAGGCGGCGTCCACGTCAGCCTCGGTGCTGAAATTCTGCGCCAGCGTCACAGCGCCGGTGCCAAGGACGGCCGTTGGCCTGCCCTGATCGGCCGCCAGATCCGCGCGCCCGAACAGCGCCAAAACCTGCCCGTGCATTTGGTAAAAGCAAACACCTTCTGCGCCGGAATGTTCAATCCACCCCAGCCGCGCATAAAAGCCACGGGCCGCCGCAAGATCAGCCACGCCCAAGGTGATCAAGGTCACACGCTGTTTGTTCATCCCGTCACCCGTGATTGTCCGCCATCGTCGTATACATCCATCACCTGCCCGCGGCCGCCCAAGGCGTCGAACAAATCCGCCTCGGTGCCGGTCATGATCGCCTGCGCGCCAAGGGCACAGATTTCATCATAGAGGGCAGCGCGGCGGTCGATGTCCAGATGTGCCGCCACTTCATCCAGCAACAGCACCGGCGCACGGCCCAGATCGGCGGCCAAGGCCCGTGCATTGGCCAGAATCAGGCTGATGAGCAGCGCCTTCTGCTCTCCGGTCGAGCATTGCCCCGCCTCCACGCCTTTGGCCGCGTAGAGCGCCCGCAAGTCGCTGCGATGCGGCCCCTGCAAGGTGCGTCCGGCGGCCATGTCGCGCCGCCGCCCTTCTCCCAAAGCCTGGGCCAGATCTTCGGCGGCAAGGTCGGCCCCGCCTTCTGGTCCCATCAATGCCAGATCTGCCCGCGGAAATACGGACTGCGCGTCTTGTGCGGCCATCAGCCGTGTCAAAGCGGCCTGCCGGTTGGCGATGATCGCGGTTCCCGCCTCAACCATCTGGCCTTCCAGCGCCGCATACCAGCGCACGTCGCTGATCTGATCTTTCAACAGACGGTTGCGATCGCGCATCGCCTTTTCATAGGCCAGCGATACCTCGGCATGATCTGGCAGAAAGGACAGCGCGATCCGGTCCAGAAACCGCCGCCGCCCCTCGGCCGCCTCGATCCACAGCCGATCCATCGCCGGCACCAGCCACAGGATGCGCAGCACCCGGCCCAGCGCGCTTTGCGTCGCGGCCTTGCCGTCAATGCGGACAAAGCGGGCCTCGCCTGCCTCGGCTCCGGTTTCAATCTCATGCGCGGCGGCGATGCCTGTCACCTCGGCGGCAACTTTCCATCCCAGACGTTCGGGCCGTCGCGATAAATCCTCGGCCCCGGCCCGCCGCAGGCCACGACCGGGCGACAACAACGATACGGCTTCCAGAATGTTGGTCTTGCCCGCCCCGTTTGGCCCGACCAAGGCCACCGGGCGGCCATCAAAGTGCAGCCGCGCCGCCTTGTGGCTGCGAAAATGCGAAAGGGTCAGCGATGTGATGGCAAGCCCACTCAACGCCAACCCCTTTCATCTTGGTCGATTTACTTTGGGGTCGTCAGACGCGCATCGGCATCACGACATAGACCGCGCTGGTGTCATTGCCTTCGCGCATCAGGGTCGGATCACCCGAGGAGTTGAACAGGAACACAGCGTTTTCGCGATCCACTTGGCTGGCGATTTCCAAGAGATACTTGGCGTTGAAGCCAATCTCCAACCGCTCGTCGGCATAGGCCACGGCCAGTTCTTCCTCGGCCGCACCGGAGTCAGGGGCGTTGACCGACAGCACCAGACGGTCTTCGTCCAGCGACAACTTCACCGCGCGCGAGCGCTCCGACGACACGGTTGCGACGCGGTCCACCGCCTTGGCAAACTCGGTCGCATCTACTTCCAGACGCCGGGTGTTGTTTTGCGGAATGACGCGGGTGTAATCGGGGAACGTCCCGTCAATCACCTTTGATGTCAGGGTAATCGCCGGGGTGGCAAAGCGCACCTTGGTTTCCGAAACCGACACCGCGATCATCGCCTCGTCATCGTCCAGAAGCTTGCGCAATTCGTTCACCGTTTTGCGCGGCACGATCACGCCGGGCATACCGGCCGCCCCTTCGGGCAGGGGGGCATCAATCCGTGCCAACCGGTGACCGTCGGTCGCAACACAGCGCAGCACGGCACCATTCTCGCTGGTGGCGGTGTGCATGTAGACACCGTTCAGATAATAGCGGGTCTCTTCGGTGGAAATCGCGAACTTTGCCTTGTCAAACAACCGCCGCAGCACCGGGGCAGGGGCGCCGAAGTTGGACGAGTATTCGCTCGAGGCCATCACCGGGAAATCTTCGCGCGGCAGGGTGGCAAGATTGAAATTCGACCGGCCCGCCGTGATCGCCAGACGGCCGGACGCCGCGTCTTCGGTCAGGTTGACCAAGGCACCATCCGGCAGCTTGCGTACGATTTCATGCAGCATCACCGCCGACACCGTGGTCGCACCAGCGCGTTCCACCATGGCCGGGGCGCGATCGACCACCTCGATATCCAAGTCGGTTGCGCGGAAAGAGACCTGCGCGCCGTCCGCTTCGATCAGGACGTTGGCCAGAATCGGAATGGTGTTCCGCCGTTCGACCACCGACTGCGCCTGAGCCAGCGCTTTCAACAGCGTGCCGCGTTCGATCGAGAGCTTCATCTTCCCATCCCCTTCGCGGGTTGCCACAAGAGACAACCCATTATTCCCGCCAAAGGCCGGTTCCAAGTGTTTTCGCGACATTGTAAGGCTTTGCCTCAGAGGTCAAGGGTTCAAGCCGCGCGATGCGGTCATCTGGCCCCGCTGCCGTCTAAAGCGCACGCGGTTTCGGTCCGCCGGTGGCCCAGTCCAAGAGTTCCACCGTATGCACCACCGGCAGCCCGGTGCCCGAGCCGATCTGCACCATGCAGCCGATATTGCCTGCCGCGATGATGTCGGGCGATTTCGCCTCGAGGGTTTGCACCTTGCGCGCCCTAAGCTCTTTGCTGATCTCGGGCTGAAGCAGGTTGTAGGTGCCCGCCGACCCGCAGCACAGATGGCTGTCAGCGGGCTCGACGACTGTATAGCCAACCCGTTTCAGCAGGTCTTTCGGTGCGGTTCTGATTTGCTGGCCATGCTGCAAGGAACAGGCCGCGTGATAGGCCACCCGCAAATCCATCGGCATGCCTGCGGGCAGGCCGATCTTGACCAGAAGTTCCGAAATATCCATCGCAAGGCCCGCCACCTGCGTGGCATCCGCACCGCCCACCATATGGCCGTAATCTTTCACCGTCGTGCCGCAGCCCGAGGTGTTGATGACAATCGCATCCAGGCCCTTGCCGTCGATTTCCGTGACAAAGGCGGCGACATTGGCGGCGGCGGCGGTCTTGGCCTCTGCCTCGCGGCCCATGTGCTGTGTCAGCGCGCCGCAGCACCCCATACCCTTGGGGATGACCACCTCGCATCCCAACCGGCGCAACAGCCGGATCGTGGCATCATTGATATCGGTGTTCAGGGCCTTTTGGGCGCAACCGGTCATCAAGGCCACCCGCATCTTGACCGGTCCCTTTGCCGCAAAGGTCTGGGGGTCGTCATTGCGGCTGACGGGCGGAATGGTCTTGGGCGCAAACTCCAACATGGCGCGCAGGCGCGCATCGGGCATCAGCGGGGCAAAGGGCTTGCCAAGTCTGGCGGCAAAAAGCGCCAGTCGAAACCGGGTGGGATGTGGAATTGTCTTGGCCAGCAGCCAGCGCAGGGCGCGATCATGCCAAGGCCGGGTATAGGTTGCTTCAACATAGGCGCGGGCTTGGTCAATCAGATGCATATAATGAACCCCGGATGGGCAGGTGGTCATACATGAAAGACAGGACAGGCAGCGGTCGATATGCTTCACCGTGTTGGCATCGGCGGGGCGACCGGATTCCAGCATCTCCTTGATGAGGTAGATGCGGCCGCGGGGGCTGTCCAATTCGTCGCCCAACACCTGATAGGTGGGGCAGGTGGCGGTGCAGAACCCGCAATGCACACAAGATCGTAAAATCTGATTGGCGCGCTGATACCCGGGGTCTTGCAATTGCGCAGGGGTGAAATGGGTTTGCATCAGACTTGCCCCTGTACCGCAAAGATCCCACGCGGATCGAATGAGCGGCGCAACCCGGCCGACAGTCGGGCAACGTCGTCTGATTCCGGCGGCAAGACATCTGTGCCCTCATCGCCGGGCGACGGCCGAACAAGGGTTGCATGGCCGACCCCCTGTAGTGCCGCGCGGACCGTTGCGCCTTGCCCGCCTTCGGTCAAAAGCCAAATCAGCCCGCCCCCCCAGTCCACCACGGCTGCGGTGCCCAAGTCGCGCACAAGCCGCGCGGCCTCAGAGGGTTTGACCACCAAACGCCAGACCGACCCGCCTTGCCCCACAAGGGCCGAGACGTCCCGCACATCCCGCCACAGCGCGGCGCTGGCGGTGTCCGGCATCGTGTCCCAGTCTCCACCAAGCCGATCGCGCAAGGCACGAGCGCGATAGGCGACCGACCCGGCCATCCCCTCGACCCGCAGCAAGGCCCGCCCCTCGGCATAGGCCGCGCCCGACACCTCGAAAGGGGAACGCAACGCCGCACGCAAGGTGGCCAACCCATCTTCCAGCCCGCAGCTTGCCTGCAACGTCACTTCAGTCTCTGGCTGCGCCTGCACCCGGAGAGAAACCTCGGTCAGCACCCCAAGCGCGCCCCGGCTTCCGGCCATCAGCTTGACCAGATCATAGCCGGTGACATTCTTCATCACCCGTCCGCCGTTCTTTACCACGCGTCCGGCCCCATCAACAAACCGAACCCCCAAAAGACTGTCGCGGCAGGCCCCCGCCTGTACCCGGCGCGGACCGCTGGCATTGCTGGCGACCACTCCGCCGATGGTCGAATGGCCCTCCCGCGCCAAGAGCCTGCGCAGATCCGGCACCTCAAAGGCCAGCCGTTGCCGCTCTGCCGCCAACAACGCCTCGACATCGACCAAAGGGGTGCCTGCCTGCACCACAAGCGTCAAGGCGCCGGGCTCATACAACTGCACCGCCGAAAGGCCCGACATCTCCAGCACAGCCCCTGCGGTCGCGCCCAACTGCCGTGTCCCACCGCCGATCACCGTCACAGGCGCGCGTGCCGCGAGGATTGTCTCGCGCACCTCGGCTTCATTGATGGGGTGCATCGCTGCTGCTTTCATCTTGGCCTAAATACTCTCGGGGTCCGGGGCGAATAGACCCGGCGGCTCCGCTTGCGCGACGTGTGGCGGTTGCCTCTAACGGGAAGACCTTGGCAGGATTCAAAAGCCATTTCGGGTCAAAGACGTCTTTGACCTGCATCATTTCCTCCAGATCCTGAGGCGTAAATTGCACGCCCATCAGATCGCGCTTTTCGATCCCCACCCCATGTTCGCCCGTCAGGCAGCCGCCGACCTCGACACAGAGCTTCAGGATCTCGGCCCCAAAAGCCTCGCAGCGTGCCAGATCACCGGGGGTATTGGCGTTGTACAGGATCAAGGGGTGCATGTTGCCATCCCCTGCATGAAACACATTGCCAACGGCCAAGCCAAACTCAGCGCTCATTTCCCCAATGCGGCGCAGGACGTAAGGCAGCGCCGACACCGGGATCGTGCCATCAAGGCACATGTAATCGTTGATCTGTCCCATGGCCCCAAAGGCCGACTTGCGCCCGAGCCAGATGCGCCGGGCCTGATCCTCGTCCGCCGCCTCGCGAAATTCCAAGGGTTGGTGAGACAGCGCAATCGCCTTGATCCGCTCTAGTTGTTCGGCGATCTCCGCCTCAGACCCCTCGACCTCGATGATAAGCAACGCCTCGCAATCGGGGTAACCCGCTTGGGCAAAGGCCTCGCAGGCGCGGATGCAGGGGCGATCCATGAACTCGATTGCAACGGGCAGGATGCCGGCCTTGATGATGTCAGAAACGCAGGCGCCTGCGACCTCGTTTGATCCAAAGGCCACCAGCACCGGGCGAGCGCCTTCGGGTTTTGGCAAGATGCGCAAGGTGGCCTCGGTTACCACGCCCAACTGTCCCTCTGACCCACAGATGACGCCCAAGAGGTCAAGCTCCCCTGCCTCCATCCATGGGCCGCCGATCTCGATCACGGTGCCGTCCATTTGCACCAGTCGCACACCAAGAAGATTGTTCGTCGTCACCCCGTATTTCAGGCAATGCGCCCCGCCGGAATTCATCGCGATATTGCCGGCAATCGCGCAGGCAAGCTGGCTGGAGGGGTCGGGGGCGTAGAAAAAGCCCTCCTCCTCAACGGCCGCTGTGACTGCCAGATTGGTGCGGCCCGCCTCGACGCGGATGAAGCGGTTCTCGTAATCGACCTCAAGCACGCGGTTCATCCGGCTGACGCCCAGCACCACGCAATCCGCCGTCGGCAGCGCGCCGCCCGCCAAAGAGGTGCCCGATCCGCGCGGCACCACCGGCACGCCCATCTGGTGACAGACCTTTAATGCCGCAGAAACCTCATCCGTCGTGCGGGGCAGAATTACAACCAAGGGTTGACAGGCGTAAGCCGACAGCGCGTCACATTCGTAGGCGCGGGTTTCTTCGGGCGCGTCGATAACCACATCGGCCGGCAACACTTGGCGCAAAGCCGTCACAAGCGCTGGCTTTTGGCTGATGATAAGCTGGTTCGGGTCTGGCATGTCCATGGCAGGCTCCGCAATTGCGCCGTTTGGTCAAGAAATATAACCAATTTTGCGACTTCACAAGCGCGCGGGCTTGGGCTTGCCCTAAGACCCCCACCCGTTTTACCTTGTGGTATGGACATGGACCTTCATCTTGGCCCCTTCGGGCTTTCTGACCTGCTGGCTTTGGGCTTCGCCTTGGGGTTGTGGCTGGGTATCGGCCTGTTGGTCGAAAATCCGCCCGCATGGCGTGTGTCGGTGTCAAAGCTGATGGAGCGTTACCGCCATGATTGGATGGTAGAGTTCGTCACCCGGCAGCCCCGGATCTTCGACGCGACCATGATCGATAACCTGCGGCAGAGTGTGGCCTTCTTTGTCAGTGCCTCGATGATCGCCATCGGTGGTGGCATTGCGATGATCGGCAATCCAGCGATGCTGCTGGCGATTGCCCGCGATCTGACCTTGCCGACAGAGATGGCAGGTCTGCAGTTGCGGGTGGCGTTGGTGGTGGCCTTTTTGGCCAATGCCTTGCTGAAATTCATCTGGGCGCATCGACTTTTTGGCTATTGTGCCATCTTGATGGCTGCCGTGCCCAATGATCCCGCCCACCCCGAGGCCCGCCACCGGGCCGCGCAGGCGGCCGATATCAATATCACGGCGGCGAAAAGCTTTAACCGCGGGTTGCGGTCGATCTATTTTGCGCTGGGGGCGCTGGGTTGGTTGGCGGGTCCCCTTGGGTTAACCGTGGGGACCGTGGTGATTTCCCTGACGCTGCTCCGCCGCGACTTTGCGTCGACCTCGCGGCAGGTGATGTTGCGGCGCATGTGATTCTGCTCAGGCGGCTTTGGCGCCCGGTTGCGGATAAAAGCTTGTGCCTTTGGCTGCCATCTCGCGCAAAAGCTTGGGCGTGGCAAAGCGGGCGCCAAAGGCTTGCGTCAAACGCTCGCAAATCTCCACCGCTTTTGCGGCCCCGATGATGTCAAGCCAGCCAAACGGTCCGCCCGACCACGGCGCAAAGCCCCAGCCAAGGATGGCACCGACATCGCCTTCGCGGATGTCGGTCAGCACGCCTTCCTCCAGCGCGCGCACCGCCTCTAGCACCTGTGCCATCAGCAGCCGATGCTGCACGGTTGCCAGATCAGGTTGCGTTTCAGCCACGGGATGGCGCCCGGCAAGCCCATCCCACAACCCTTGGCGTTTGCCTGCTGCGTCATAGGCGTAAAACCCGGCATTGGCTTTTTTACCCAAGCGCCCCTGATCCGCCATCCAGAATAGAACCTCGTCCACGGCACCGTCGGGATAGGCCTCTCCCAGCGCGGCGCGGGTGGCCTTGGCGATCTTCACCCCCAGATCAATCGAGGTTTCATCGACGAGTTGCAGCGGCCCCAAAGGCATGCCCACAAGTTTCGCCGCATTTTCCACCAGTGCTGGTTCCACCCCTTCGGCGACCATGCGGATGCCCTCGTTGATGTAAGGTATGATGCAGCGGTTGGCGTAAAAGAAGCGCGCATCATTGACCACGATGGGCGTCTTGCGAATTTGGCGGACGTAATCCAGCGCCTTTGCCACAGCAATATCACCCGTTGCCCGGCCACGGATGATTTCAACCAGCATCATCTTGTCCACGGGGCTAAAGAAATGGATGCCAATGAACTGTTCGGCCCGTTTCGACGCTTTGGCCAAGGACGAAATAGGCAGGGTTGAGGTGTTGGTGGCAAAAATGCAGTCCGCGCCAACCGCGGCCTCGACCTTGCGGGTGACCTCGGCCTTGATGGCGGGGTCTTCGAACACCGCCTCGACGATCAGATCACAGCCCGCGAGCGCGGCATAATCTGTGGTGGCCAGAATGCGGCCCAACACCTCTGCCTTCTGGTCTGCCGTTACCTTTTTGCGTGCGATGCCCTTGTCCAACAGGTCTTCCGAATGGGCCTTGCCCCGGTCGGCCGCCTCTTGGGTGGCGTCGATCAGCACAACGTCGATCCCAGCATTGGCCGAGACATAGGCAATACCCGCCCCCATCATGCCCGCGCCAATGACGCCGATCTTCTTTACGGTCTGGCTGGCCACCTTCGGCCGGTTCGCACCCTTTTCCAGTGCTTCTTTGTTGATGAAAAGGCTGCGGATCATCGAGGTTGATGAAGGGTTCATCAACAGCGTGGTGAAATGGCGCGCCTCGATCCGGATCGCGGTGTCAAACGGCACCAACGCGCCTTCATACGCCGCCCCCAGCAGTTCTTTGGCCGCCGGATAGACCCCCATCGTCTTGCCGCCCACCATCGCGTTGGCCCCAACAAAGGTCATGAAGCCCACCGGATGATAGGGGGTGCCGCCGGGCATCTTATAACCTTTGTCATCCCAGGGTTTCACAAGGTCGGTGTCCTTGGCCGACAGCACCCATTCCTTGGCGCGTGAAAGCAGGTCTTCTGGTGCGACGACCTCATCAATCAGCCCCGCGGCCTTGGCGCTCTTGGGATCGGAAAGCTTGCCCTCCAACAAGAAAGGCGCAGCCATCATCACCCCAAGTTTGCGTACCAGACGCGTGGTACCGCCACCGCCGGGGAAAATGCCGACCAGAATCTCTGGCAGGCCGATCTTGGCCTTTGGGTTGTCGGCGGCAATGATGCGGTGGCAGGCAAGTGGCAGTTCCAACCCGATGCCCAGCGCTGTGCCGGGCAGGGCGGCCACAATCGGCTTGCCGCCCTTTTTGGTCTTCGCATCCATCCCCGCCAGTTCGATCTTGCGCAGCACCTGATGCATGCCCATCACGCCGTCAAAGATACCTTGCGCCCCCCCGGCCCGCATCGCGGCGATGACATTCAAATCCATCCCCCCGGCGAAATCCTTTTTGCCGCTGGTGATGATGATCCCCTTCGCGGCGGGGTCGGCCAACGCCTGATCCACCTTGGCCGACAGGTCCATGAAGGACGCGGTCGACATCACATTCATCGACTTGTGGGTGACATCCCAAGTCAGGGTGACGACGCCGTCGGCGTCCATCGCATAGGTGAAATCGGTCATGGGGTTTCTCCAGTGGTGCGGGGACTGCCATCGGCATGGGTGTAGCGCCGAAGCGGGCCGTCTTTATGAGTGATCAGATCGTGATCCGGGTAATGGATGATGTCGGCCTGCCGTCGGGTGCCAATCACCAGATATCGGGCAGGCAGCATGCTGCGGTTTTCCAGACTGTGGCCAACCGGATGCCCCGCAGGCCAAGCCGCGCAATCGCCGGGGGTCAGCGGTGTTTCCGTGTCTTCGATCAGCACGAGATGGCCTGACAGCAAATAGACAAATTCATCTTCTGCCTCATGCCAGTGCCGGAACGATGATCGCGCGCCGGGCGGCAATTCTTCGACATGCGCACCGAATTGAGACAACCCGCCGGGATCACCCAACAGCCGATAGCGATAATCCCCAAGCCCACCGCCCAGCACGGGATGGATATAGGCGCTGGCTGTTTGCCAAGCAGAAATCTCGTCGCGCAAAATGCCGGGCGGGTTTGGCCCCGCAAAGGGCTTGCCCCAGTTCTGCGGCAGGTTCCGCAATTCCTCGGGCAGGTCGCCTTGGCGCAGGATTTGGCCATCGGCCGCGACGACCTGCCATGTGGTCGCGCCATTAATCTGTCGATGGCCCTCGTCGGGATAATGGCAGATGTCCCCTGCAACCCGGCTGCCAACAATCACATAGTCACACGGCTCTGTGCCCCTGTTGGTCAGGTGATGGCCATTCGCCACCCCGTAGGGCCACGCCACAGCATCGCCGGGGCGCAGGTCTTGCATCCCGGCGTCGTCGCGCAGGGTCAGCGTGCCACGAAGCACATAGATCATCTCGTCTTCGGCCTCATGCCAATGCCGGAACGAGGAAAATGCCCCCGGATCCAACCGGTCGACATAGGCGCCGAATTGCCGCAGCCCACCCGCAACCGACAGATGCTGGGTGTGCAGCCCCTTGGCCCCCGAAACCGGTACGTGGGAGGGGTCAATTTTCATCTTGGCCCGGTCCAATCTGTGTCATCACGATAGGTGAAGCGCGGCTTACCACCGTTCATGTGGATCTTCATGTCCACATCGGAATAGCTGGCCACCTCATCCGCAATCTTGGAGCCGATCACCAAAAATCGCGCGGGCTGATCTGAGCGATTGACGAAATGGTGACCATTCGCGACCCCGGCTTTCCACGCGGCGCAATCGCCGGGGCGCATGGGCGTTTCACCGTCGTTTTCGATCAGAAACAACTCGCCTTCCAGAACGATGGCGAATTCATCCTCTTTCAAGTGCCAATGCCGCAGACTGGCCAGCGCCCCCGGCTCCAACGTCACCAGATTGACGCCGAATTGCGTCAAGCCACCCGCGTCGCCCAGCCGCAGCGATGACCGCCCTGCCATCATCTCGGCATAGGGGGACGGGTAGACTGATCCGGTCTTCACAGGCACCTTCGCAAGATCAATTTTCGGCATGGCCGCTCCTAGTGTTTCAAAAAATCTTGACGCGGGCCTGTACCGCCAAGCGTCCAGTCGAAATGTGGCGTAAGACTACAGGCTTCACGGAAAATGTTGGTCACGCCATGCCGTTTCTGCACCGAATGATAGAGCAGGAAATCACGGCGCAGCGCGGTTTCGTCCGAAAGAATATAGGGGCTTTCCCCCATTGGAACGATGGTCAGCGGCAGGTCAATCACCTCGCAGTAAAGGTCAAAATCCCCCGCAACCAAGGCTGTTGTTAGCCGGTCGCCGATACCCGAAAAGCCACTGACAGGCATGTTTCAGACCCTTTCGATGATGGTCGCCGCCCCCATGCCGCTGGCGATGCACAGCGTCGCCAAGCCGGTGGATTTGCCCGTGCGCTCCAATTCGTCCAACAGGGTGCCGATGATGATGGCCCCCGTCGCGCCCAAAGGATGGCCCATGGCAATTGCCCCGCCGTTCACGTTGACGCGGGCCGGGTCGACGCCAAAGGCCTGCTGAAAGCGCAAGACGACCGAGGCGAAAGCCTCATTCACTTCAAACAGATCAATGTCGCCAATCACCATGCCGCTGTCGCGCAAGATTTTTTCAGTTACAGGAACCGGCCCTGTCAGCATGATTGTCGGATCGGTGCCGATCTTTGCCGTGGCCCGTATCCTCGCGCGGGGTTTCAACCCTTGGGCACGGCCAAATTCGGCATTGCCGATCAGCAGCGCCGCCGCACCGTCGACAATGCCAGACGAGTTTCCGGCATGGTGGATATGCTCGACCCGCTCCAGATGCGGGTATTTCATCAAGGCGATCTTGTCGAAGCCCGGCATCACCTCGCCCATATCTTTGAACGCGGGTTTCAAGGCCGCCAAGGTGGTCATGTCGGTGCTGGGGCGCATATACTCGTCATGCGCCAGAATGGTCAGCCCGTTGCGATCGGTGACAGGCACGATGGAGCGGGCAAAGCGGTTTTCGACCCAAGCCAGTGCGGCGCGGCGCTGGCTTTCCACCGCCAAGGCATCGGCCATGTCACGGGTAAAGCCGTATTCGGTGGCAATGATATCGGCCGAAATCCCCTGCGGTACGAAGTAGGTCTTCATGGCAAGGCTTGGGTCAACTGCAATCGCGGCGCCATCGCTGCCCATGGCAACGCGCCCCATCATTTCAACGCCACCCGCGATATAGGCCTGACCCGCCCCGCCCTTTACCTGATTGGCCGCCAGATTTACCGCCTCCATTCCGCTGGCGCAGAACCGGTTGATGGCAAGGCCGGGGATTGATTGATCAAGATCCGACAAGAGAACCGCAGACCGAGCAAGACAGCCGCCCTGTTCGCCCACTTGGGTCACATTGCCCCAAATCACATCTTCAACCGCATGGCCATCAAGCCCGTTACGGGCTTTCACCGCGTTCAGGACACCTGCCGACAAGGCGACCGAGGACACTTCATGCAGCGCCCCGTCCGGGCGGCCCTTGCCGCGCGGGGTGCGAACGGCGTCGTAGATATAAGCGTCGGTCATCAAGGTTACTCCAAGCTCGGGTCGGGGGCACAAGTGGGTCCATGTGCGGCGAGTCTTTCGTGCCATGATCGGCCTTGGCCGACCCACAGGCAATGCTTCCGCTGCGTCATGGCCTGTGGCCCACTGGAAGATGCGGGACAGATCATGTTGCGGCACTCACGAAAGCGCGCGGCAGAAGATCATAAGGATGCGCCCAGCCGGGCAGGGCTGCGATGCGGTCCAGCCACTGATCCACGGCGGGCCAGTCAGCGCGGGAAAAGCCAAAGGGTTCCGGGTAGTAAAGGTAAGAACAACACGAAAAATCTGCGATGGTCGGACCTTGGCCCACCATCCAATCGCGCGCCTCAAGGTGGCGGTTCAACACGGTATAGGCCGCCTTCAACCGCCCTTGCAGAAAGGGAACGACGCCCGCCGGGCGCTTTTCCTCGGGCAGGAAATTCGCCAGAAATCGCGCGGTGCCGATCTGGGTCGAAAGCTTGTGATTGTCCCACAAAATCCAGCGCCAGATCTCGCGCGCCTCTGCCGCCGTCGTGCCACCAAACTGCCCTGTCTTTTGCACAAGGTGATCAAGGATCAAGCCGGACTGCGTCAGGACCTGATCGCCGTCGACCAACACTGGCACCTCACCCATTTCATTCAAGCGCATGAACTCCGGGCTGCGCGCCTCGCCCTTGAAGAAATCGACAAAGTGCACGTCCCAAGGCGTCGCCGTCGCCTGCAACATCAGCGCAACCTTGTAGGCGTTGCCACTTTCGCCAAACCCGTACAGCGTGACCGTCATCGCCTTCTCTCCACTCCCGTTCCGCCTCGGCCAACCCCCGGGGGCGCTTCGCCCCCCGCGCCGCCTTATCCCTTTCGCTCGTCCAGCTCTGCATTGAACAGCCTGAGCCGGTGGGTCAGGTTGTCCTTGTCGGTCACGCTATCGAAATGTTCGAACAGAAACGACAGCGCCTCGCCTTCATCCAGTCCCGCCTCGGTCGAGAAGCGCTTCAGGCGGCGATAGCCGTCTTCGGTCATCGCGACAGGAAAGCGGCGGGTCAGGCGGAAACGTTTGGGCATTGGGCACCTCGTAATGGACAGGGCCGGAATTCGTGCGGAAATCCGGTTTGCAGCTTAGAACGCCTCTGCCGCCAAGGCCATCACCGGATCGGCACCGCTTTCGATGCGCATCAGGTGCATCGCGCAGGCGGGAAGCTGGCGGGCCATATAGTAGCGCCCGGTGGCCAGCTTGGCGGTCAGGAAATCGGCATCGCCGCTGGCCATGCTGGCATAGGCGGCCTTTGCCATCTGCGCCCACATCAGGCCAAGGCAGGTGTGCCCCATCATCAGCATGAAGTCATAAGACCCTGCCAGCGCCGCGTTGGGGGTTTTCATTGCGTTTTGCATGAAGAACATCGCCGCCGCCTGCACATCTTTTGACGCCTTTTTCAGCGGGTCAAGGAAGTCGGTTTTCAGCGCCGCATCGGCTTTGTTTTCCTTGATGAAGGTTTTCACCAGATCGAAAAAC
>CALBSG010000138.1 GCA_937927675.1 uncultured Paracoccaceae bacterium
GGGGCGATGGCCAAGCGCCGCTTGCGCGGCTGGAACCCGCCACTTGAGAATATCAACGCTCTGGTTGCCTCCGGCGGGCCCAAACTGCTGGCGCGGTCTCGCGAACTTGTGGTTACCAACGGCTATGCGGCGAACGCCTGCGAGGCCTTTGCGGCCAACCTTGTTGGGGATGGCATCAAGCCATCCTCTCTGATTGGTGACGCTGATCTGCGGGACCAGGTCCAGAAGCTCTGGCTCGCCTGGACGGATGAGGCGGACGCCGATGGTCTGACCGATTTCTACGGGCTGCAGCGCCGTGCTGCACGCGAGGTCTTCATGGCAGGAGAGGTATTCTTCCGGATCCGGATGCGCCGCGCGGACGACGGGCTGACCGTGCCTGTGCAGCTGCAGATGCTCCCGGCCGAGATGTTGCCGCTCGAGCAGACCGGTATCGCGGCCAATGGCAATGTGATCCGGCAGGGGATCGAGTTTGACCGGATTGGCCGCCGCGTCGCCTATCACTTCCTGCGCCGTCATCCGGGCGACAGCACTGATCCAGGGCTGGCGGGTGATATCGTTCGCGTACCTGCCAGTGAGGTGATCCATGTCATCGACCCCGTCGAGGGTGGCCAGTTACGTGGCGTGTCGAAACTGGCACCGGCGATCGTGAAGCTGTTCCTGCTCGACCAATATGATGACGCCGAACTCGATCGCAAAAAGGTCGCGGCGATGTATGCGATGTTCGTGACCTCGCCCGCCCCGGAAAACCCGTTCGCGCCAGCCGAGGAGGAGGATGCGCCGACAGGGGTCGAGATCAGCCCCGGCCAGATCGTGCGGCTGGATCCGGGCGAGGATGTGACCGTGGGCCAGCCTGCGGACAGCGGCGCGACCTATGAACCGTTCCAGTACCGCACACTGCTGCAAATCTCGGCAGCACTGGGCATCCCCTATCCCTATCTCGCCAATGACATGGTGAAGGGGAACTTCTCAAACTCACGCTTGGCGCTGATCGAGTTCCGCCGCCGCGTCTCGGCCTGGCAACATTCGGTGATGGTCTGGCAGCTCTGCCGCCCGGTTTACGCGCGCTGGATGGATGCGGCCGTCTTATCCGGTGCGCTCACCCTGCCCGGCTACGAGACCAACCGAGCGCGGCTGCTCACTGCTGACTGGCTCCCGACCAAATGGGACTGGGTCGATCCGCTGAAAGATGCCAATGCCGAAATCGCCCAGATCGAAGCGGGGCTGAAATCCCGCACGCAAGCCATCGCCGAGCGTGGCTATGACGCCGAGCAGGTCGATCGCGAGATTGCCGCGGAACGGGCGCGCGAACGCGCACTGGGCCTCGACTTCCGCCGCCCAGGCTCGCCAGCGCAAGGCGTGCAGGCGGTGCCCGCCGGAGTCGATGGAGCTGACCAGACTGACAACACCGACACAACCGACGGCGCGGAAGACCGCCCGCGCATAGACGAGGGCCAACCCTGATGCTCCACGCCCGGATTGCCGCGCGCGCCTTCAACACGCCGTTGCTTGTCGAACCCTCCAAGGCCATGGCCTTTCTGTCCGGCCTCGGGCCGCGCATCCTCGGACGGCGAATTGAACTGGCGGGGGGAAATGATGCGCTTGAGGGCGTAGCACCCCTGCCCGCCCGCACCGGCATTCTGGCCGGAAACCTCGCCGAGCGCCTGCAGCACCATGGTGACACGCCATATCCGGTCATGGACGGCGTCGCCGTGATCGAGATCGCCGGCGTGCTGATCCACCGAGGCGGGTGGATCGGGCAGTCTTCGGGCCAGACCAGTTACGAAGGGATCGCGGCCCAGATCGAGGCGGCAGCCAGCGATCCGGCAGTACGCGGCATCGCATTGGAAATCGACAGTTTCGGCGGCGAGGTTGCCGGGGTCTTTGATCTTGCAGATCGCATTCGTGCAATTCGCACGGCCAAACCTGTCTGGGCGTTCGTCGCCGAACATGCCTTCTCGGCGGGCTATGCGCTCGCCTCTCAAGCCGACCGTGTACTCCTGCCGCGCACCGGCGCACTGGGCAGCATTGGGGTCGTTGTGCTGCATGCCGACATGAGCGGACAGCTCGATCAGGATGGGCTGCGCGTGACGCTGATCCATTCAGGCCGCCACAAGGTCGATGGCAATCCCTACGAGCCACTGCCCGAGACCGTGCGGGACGACAT
>CALBSG010000139.1 GCA_937927675.1 uncultured Paracoccaceae bacterium
TTTCGGTCAGCACATGCTTGCCCGCCTCCAGCGCCTTCAGCGTCCATTCGACATGCAGATGGTTCGGCAGCGGGATGTAGACCGCTTCAACGGCGGGATCAGCAAGCAGCGCCTCATAGGTCTTCACATGGCGCGCGGCCGGGGCAAAGGTCTGAAACCCTGCCACCTTTTCAGCGCTGGACGAGGCGACGGCCACCAGTTCCGCCCCATGGGCCGCATGAATGGCCGGCCCCATATGGCGCAGTGCAAAGTTCGATGCACCCAGAATACCCCATTTGACGGTTTTCATATCCTGCCCTCCTGCGTTCCCCTCTCAAGGTAAGGGAGAGGCAGGCGCAAGACAACTAGCCACGCACGAGAAGCGACTTGGCAAAGGCGTAAAGCAACACGCCCGAATAGGCCACCGTCAGCGCCGACAGCACCGCCCAAGGGTAGCGCAACAACAAAACGACGATCGCGATGGCGGCAATGACGACAAAGGCGGCACGGTCGGTCGGCACGCGCACGGCCTTCAGCGACGGGGTTGGCAGACGCGAGATCATCATCAGGCCAACCAGCACCAACCAAATCGCCAGCAGCGGCCAAGGCGCCATGGGCCATTCGGGAAACTGCCAAGCGATATAAAGCGGCGCCATGGCCAGCATCGCACCTGCGGGCGACGGCACGCCTTGGAACTTGCCCAAGCGGGCAAGGCCAGCCGCCACCTCGTTGCCGATGTTGAACCGGGCAAGCCGCAACACCGTGCAGACGACATAGATCAAGACCGCGCCCCAGCCAAAGTCATTGCCAGCCGGGAAGGCCCAGTAATACATCAAAAAGCCGGGAGCGACGCCGAAATTCAGAAAGTCCGCCAGCGAATCCAACTCGGCACCGAGAGGGCTTTCGCTTTTCAAGAACCGCGCCAGACGGCCATCCAGCCCATCCAAAACGGCCGCCAGCAAGATCATCACCACAGCGGCAGAAAAGAACCCGGCTGCCGAAAACCGGATTGAAGCAAGGCCCGCACACAGCGCGCCCACCGTCATCATATTGGGCAACAGCTGCACCAAGGACATGTCGCGCCGCGCGCCGCGCCAACGCTTTACGTCGGGCTTGTCCTGCGGATCGGGCAGCGCGCCCATCTTATTCGCTCCGTGCCAGACGCGCCGGCAGATTGCGCGTCAGATCAGCGATCACGGTTTCACCCGCCACCATGGTCTGCCCCAAGGCCACCTGCGGCTCCACCCCTTCGGGCAGGTAGACATCCAGCCGCGAGCCAAAGCGGATCAGGCCAAAGCGGTCGCCCATGCGCAGGGATTGGCCAACGCGGGTGAAGCAGACGATCCGGCGGGCAACCAGCCCGGCAATTTGCACCACGGCCACCTTGCGCCCATCGGCCAACTTGATCGCCAACGAGTTGCGCTCATTGTCAGAGCTGGCCTTGTCGAGCGAGGCATTGAAGAATTTGCCCGGCCGGTAGGCGATGGCGTCGATCTGGCCCGCAACCGGCATGCGGTTCACATGGCAGTTAAAGACGTTCATGAAGACCGACACGCGCAACAGCGCCTCTGGCCCCATGCCCAACTCGGCAGGTGGCACCGCCCGTTCAATCAGCGAGATCACGCCATCGGCGGGCGACACGATCAGGCCTTCGTCCAAAGGCACCGAGCGGATGGGATCGCGGAAGAAGTAATAGCACCAGACGGTCAGACCAAGGCCGATCCAGCCCAAAGGTGCGCAGATCCAGAACAGCACAGCCGTCACCGCGCCGAAAATGGCGACAAAACGCCAGCCCTCGGGGTGCATGGGTTTAAGGAAGGTGTCGAGCATGTTCATTGACTGGTAACCTTTGAAGTTTCGGCCCCGGTCCTATCGACTTGGGGCGCGCGGAGCAAGGAAAACCCCACGCGCCGATGCCGATGACGGCACGGCCCTTAGACCGGCACCGTCATACCCTTGCCCTTGGCAAGCTCGCGCATGCGGGCTTGCAGCTTTTCAAAGGCGCGCACCTCGATCTGGCGGATGCGTTCACGGCTGACACCGTAGCTTTCCGACAGGTCTTCCAGTGTCACCGGCTCATCCGACAGGCGGCGCTTGGCCAGAACATCGCGTTCGCGGTCGTTCAGCACCTCCATCGCTTTGGTCAGCAGGCCAAGGCGGATGTCCATTTCATCTTTTTCGGCGTAAGCTCCGGCCTGATCGCTGTCCTCGTCTTCCAGCCAATCCTGCCACTGGCTGCCGCCTTCGCCATCCGACCCGACCTGCACGTTCAGGCTGGCATCAGAGCCGGCCAGACGGCGGTTCATGGCGATGACCTCGGCCTCGGACACCGACAGATCCTTGGCGATCTGCGCCAGATTTTCAGGACGCAGATCGCCCTCTTCCAGCGCGCCGACCTTGGCTTTGGCCTTGCGCAGATTGAAGAACAGCTTTTTCTGCGCCGATGTGGTGCCCAGCTTCACCAAAGACCAAGACCGCAGGATATATTCCTGAATCGAGGCACGGATCCACCACATCGCATAGGTCGCAAGGCGGAAGCCCTTTTCGGGGTCAAAGCGTTTGACCGCCTGCATCAGGCCGACATTCGCCTCGGAAATCACCTCGGCCTGCGGCAGGCCGTAGCCCCGATAACCCATGGCGATTTTCGCGGCCAACCGCAGGTGGCTGGTGACCAGCCGATGGGCTGCCTGCGGATCTTGCCGGTCGGCCCAAGCCTTGGCCAACATGTATTCTTCTTCCGGTTCCAGCATGGGGAACTTGCGGATGTCCTGCATATAGCGGTTCAGCCCTTGTTCCGGGCTGGGTGCAGGCAGATTTGCGTAGGTGCTCATTTCGACGCCCCTTCTCCTCATTCATCGGGTCCGATTGCGGCCCCCGAAGGCCGAAAATCTATTCCCCTTGCGCGCAGCTTTCAAGGATTGCGCTATCACGCATTGATGAACGTCAGATGTGCGGAATTCCGTCGCGGACAAGGATCATGTCAAAAACCTCACGAAAGTGTCAGGTATTTGTCAGATCGCCACCCGCTCTCCCAGTTCCACAACGCGGTCCCGCGGCAAGTGGAAGAAGTCGGTCGGATCGGCCGAAATCCGCGCCAGCGTCGCGTAAAGCTGATCCAGCATCCGGCCAAAGCCCCCCGGCCCCGATGGCACCGGGCGACGACGACCCAGAAAGAAGGTTGACGCCATGACGTCGAACTTCAGGCCAGAGCGGCGGGCATGCACCATGGCACGGCTGACGTTCGGAGTTTCCATGAACCCGAACCGCAAGGTCAGGCGGGCGAAATGTTCGGTCAGCACCTCATATTCCGCACGTTCCTCCAGCGTGGCATAGGGCACGCGCAGGGTTTCCACCGTCAAAAGCACGGTCTGGTCATGCAAGACCCGGTTGTGCTTGAGGTTATGCAACAGCGCCGAAGGCACCACATCCGCGTCGGGCGTCAGGAAAAACGCGGTGCCGGGGATGATCTGAACCGAGGAATTGCGCATCGAACGGACAAAACTGTTGAGCGGGATCGCCAGCTTGTGCAGCCGCGCCGAAACCCGCTGCGTGCCGCGCCACCAAGCCACCATCACAAGGCACAGCACGGCCGCAATCATCACCGGCACATAGCCGCCATCGGCAATCTTGGCCGCGTTAGAGGCAAAGAAGGCCAACTCCACCACGATGACCGGGGCAACAAGCAGAACGCTGATCACCAGCGGCAGCTTTTTGACCCGCCACAGGAACAGCGCGCCCAGCGTGGTTTCCAGCACCATGCTGCCGGTCACCGAAATCCCATAGGCCGAGGCCAGCGCGGTAGAACTGCGGAACGTCAGCACCAGCCACAAGACCCCGAACAGCAACGTCCAGTTGACGGCCCCGATATAGATCTGCCCCGAAGCGCTTTCGGCGGTATGGCGCATGGTCAGGCGGGGCAAAAAGCCCAGCTGGATCGCCGCGCGCGCCATCGAAAACGCGCCAGAGATCACCGCTTGCGCCGCGATCACGGTGGCGGCGGTCGCCAACAGGACCAGCGCGGGCAAGGCATGGCCAGAGGCCATCGAGAAGAAGGGGTTCTCCAGTGCAGAGGGATCCGCCAGCACAAGCGCGCCCTGCCCCAGATAGTTCAGCACCAAGGCCGGGAAAATCAGCGAAAACCACGCGATGACGATCGGGCGACGGCCGAAATGGCCAAGGTCGGCATAAAGCGCCTCGCCGCCGGTGACGGCCAGAAACACCGCGCCCAGCACCACAAAGGCCACCCCCTTGTGGGCAAGCAAAAAGCCAAACCCCCAAGCCGGGTTCAGGGCCGCCAGAATGCCGGGGTTCGCCGCCATATGCCACAGGCCAAGCCCGCCCAGCGTCAAGAACCACACCACGGTGATCGGCCCGAAAAAGCGGGCAATCTTCGTCGTTCCGCGCCGTTGCACGATGAACAGCGCCAAAAGAATTCCGATGGCAACCGGCAGCACCCATTCATTCAGCGCAGGCAGCACCATCTCCATGCCTTCAACGGCAGACAGCACCGAAATGGCGGGGGTGATGACGGCATCACCGCCAAAAAGGGCTGCTGCCATGATGGCCAGCGCCAGAATGGGCAAGGACCGGCGGCCCAGCGCAAGACGCACCAGCGTGTAAAGCGCCAGCACCCCGCCTTCGCCGCGGTTGTCGACGCGCAGCAGCGCGAAGATGTATTTCACAGTAACGATCAGCACCAGCGTCCAGACCAAGAGCGACAAAAGCCCCAAGACCTCGGGGCGGCCGGGCTGGGCGCCCTCGGCGGCGGTGGCGTGCAGCGCCTCGCGGAAGGCGTAAAGCGGCGAGGTGCCGATGTCCCCATAAACCACCCCAATTGCCCCGATCACCAGCGCCGTCATCCCTTGGCGTTCATGTTCGGATTGGTGGATATCGGCCTCTGCATCGGATTCCGCACGCAGGTAATCGGCGATGTCGAGCGCCTCTTCATCGAAAAGCGGCAATTGTTCAGGGTCCGCGGGGCGGACGGGATCGTGGATCATGGTATCCAGCTTTGATTTCGGGATCGGTTTGACCACACAGCCAGCCCCAAGGGCCGGCAGGTCGGCAAGGAAGTTTGGGAGGTCTGGCAGACAACCCCTGTGAGCACTCCGGCGCAACTGCCGATTCCGTCGGCATGGTCGCAACCTACGCCGCTCACGAAGCCGTAACAAGGGGAAACGAACGCGTGAGCGCGGGTTGGCTTAAACGCCCCGCAATGCATTGATAAGGTTTGCCATATCGTCAGGAAGCGGGCTTTCGAACTCCAATTCCTCGCCCGTGACCGGGTGTTCAAAGCCCAAACTGGCCGCATGCAGCGCCTGCCGGGGGAAGCTGTTAGCAAGTTCTGCCGCCGCCCCGAACAGCTTTTCCGGCAACCGCCGCTTGCCGCCATAGGTCTGATCGCCCAACAGCCCATGGCCGGCATAGGACATATGCACCCGGATCTGATGGGTGCGCCCGGTCTCAAGCCAGCATTCCATCAGGCTGGCCGCGCCCTGAAAGCTTTCCAGAACATGGGCGCGGGTGATGGCATGGCGGCCTTCGTTCCAGACCACCGCCTGACGCTGGCGGTCGGTCTTGTGGCGGGCCAGATGGGTGGCGATCTTCAGGATGCCCCCCGCCTCAAAGCTGATCCCCTTTAGGCCGCGCAGGCGCGGGTCATAGGCGTCGGGCAGGCCATGCACGACCGCCAAATAGTGCCGGTTCACCGAATGCGCTTCGAACTGGGCAGCAAGCCCGTGATGCGCCCGGTCGGATTTTGCGACCACAAGAAGGCCTGTCGTGTCCTTGTCGATGCGGTGCACGATGCCCGGACGCCGCTCGCCGCCAATCCCCGACAGGGTATCGCCGCAATGGTACAATAGGGCGTTCACCAAGGTGCCCGAAGGCGTGCCGGGTGCGGGATGCACCACCATTCCGGCCGGTTTGTCGATGACGATCAGATCGTTGTCTTCCCAAATGACGTTCAGAGGAATGTCTTCGGCCAAGGTCTCCACCTCGACCGCAGGGGCCAGACGTAGGGCATAGACTTGACCTTCCGCCACCTTGGTCTTGGGGTTGGTGACGGCCACGCCATCCAAGAGCACATCGCCCTCGTCGATCATCTTCATCAGGCGCGAGCGCGACAGTGCCGCTTCCTCTGGCACAAGACCGGCAAGCGCCTTATCAAGGCGGGCGGGCGCATCCTCGCCGATGGTCAGGTGCAGCCAGCCGTTTTCAAAAGGCATCGCCATGCAAGACACTCCTAACGCCCTGCCGGACCTGCCGCCCAGCCTGCGCCTTCTCAAGGGGTTGGTGATGGTGTTGATGGTCACCATGATTGTGGGTGTCATAACGGTGGTTTGGCTGCTTGTCACCCGCATGCCGGACGGAAACGCGGCCCCCGCGCTGATCCCTGTGCTGCCTGCCAATATCACCCTTCCCGACGGGCTGGTGGCCGAGGCGGTGACGGCCGGAAAGGGTTGGTTTGCCGTGGTCACGTCCGATCATCAAATCTTGATCATTGGAGAAGATGGGAAGCTAAAACAGAAACTTCTGATCACTCCTTGATGCTCTAATGATCATGGGTCGTTTCTCGCTTGACGCGACAGGTCGAACATTCGCTATGTGGGCTTCAACCTGTGGTTAGGGTTCTAGTGATATATGAGACCTGCGGTTATCAAGCGGCTACACGCCCGGATCGCGGCGATCCCCGCCGAAGAAATCGCACGACAATATAAGATCTTGACCGAAGGGCAGATCTCTCGCGAACTGCTGACCATCCTAGTCTATTTCATCTCGGCCCTTATGGCCCCCCCCTCCATCGTTTCAATCTGCGCCACGGTCGACTTCACGGCCAAATGGATCAGCTTTCGACAGATGAAAGGCTTGGTTCCGGCAAACAATCCCCTGCGCTATCTGGGAACCCTAACGTCTGTGGTGTTGTCGCAGGGCTGCTATGCCTTGTCTCTGGCACATGTCTATCAATCGCCACTCCCCCTCGCTATGCCGTTTGCGGCAGGCTGCCTGTCGATGGCGCTGTTTCAGTTGACCACGATCCGGGTGGTCCACCGGCCCTATGCCATCGTTGGTTTTGGCGCGACTTTTGCGGCCGCACTCTGGGGTGTCGTGATGGAGTCGCTTAACCGATCCGGCTCCGTCGCGTTGGTGCTGAGCGTCATTGCCCTGATCGCGGCGGCCTATTTCATCTATACCATCCTGCACTCCAATCATGTGTTGCACGCGCAAGTCGTACGCGAGCGGGAAACCGCGCGGGCCGCAGAACGCACCAAGGCCAAGTTCTTGGCCCGGATGAGCCACGAGTTGCGCACCCCCCTGAATGCCATCCTTGGTCTGAGCCATAGCGAGATGGTACAGGCTAAAGATCCCGTATCCGTCGAACGCATGCGCAATGTGACCGATGCCGCCCGAGGGCTGGCCGTGATTCTGGACGAGATTCTGGACATGTCGGCGATCGAGGCCGGCCATCTGCCGATCCGCCCCACGCCCTGCATCCCGGCACGCGAAATAAAGACGGCCGCCGAACTCTATCGGCCACTGTTCGAAGCGCGGGGTCTGCATTTCATTCTGGAAGTGTCACCCGACCTGTCGATTCAGGTCCTGCTCGATGGCCAACGCCTGCGGCAATGCCTGTCAAACCTGCTGTCCAATGCGCTGAAATACACACCAAGCGGTGGCGTTACGCTGCAGGCCGGTCTGGGCAGCGATGGACGTATCCAGATCGCGGTCAGCGACACGGGGTTGGGCATTCCGCTGGAGGAGGCCGATCGCATCTTTCAACCCTTCCAACGGGGGGCCAGCACGCAGCCCGGCACCGGGCTTGGCCTGCCGATCAGTCGCGCGATTGCACGCGCCATGGGCGGAGATCTCGAACTGGTCGCGGGCGGTGCGGGGGGCGGGGTCGGCGCGCGGTTTTTGTTGACGATAGGCTGTGCGGTCGATGCGGCGGCGGCCACGACCACGGTCCCCACCAGTCCACCGCTCCCCCAAACGACAACCCCAATCCGTGTCTTGATTGTCGATGACATCGCCACCAACCGTCTGGTCGCCCGCATCCACCTCCAACTTCTGGGCGCCGCGACCGAAGAGGCCGCCTCTGGTGAGGAGGCCTTGGAGTTGATCCGCAACAACCCGCCGGACCTTGTGTTTCTCGATATGAACATGCCGGGGCTGGACGGGTTGGACACGCTGCGACTGATCCGCAAACTGCCAACCCGGGCGGCACGGGTGGCGGTTGTCGCGATGACCGCCGATGCCACCGACGCGCATCGCCGCCGCTATCTGGACGCGGGGCTGGATGGCTATCTTGCCAAACCGCTGACGCCAGAATCCGTGTCCGAGATTGTCGCACGGTTTGCACCTCGGGCCTGACCTGCCGCGGTAAAGCAGCCCAACGACGGGTCAAAACCGACACGCCTCGCGGCGCGGGCAGGCGTGACTTTGACCCTTGCCCGGATCAGGCTGCCGCAACACTGGGGCAGCATTGGCGCAGAGCCGAGGGGATGCGATGATCGGGGATCTTGGCGCGAAAGACGCAACCGAAATGGCCGACTGGGTCGCCGCAGGCGAAGTGTCGCCGAGCGAACTTTTGGACGCCGCCTTGGGCGCGGTCGCGGCGCGCAATCCGGCCCTGAATGCCGTTGTGCAGGTGCAAGAGGGCGTGGCCCGCCGTGCGATTGCCGATGGCCTGCCGCAGGGTCCGTTCCGGGGCGTGCCGTTCTTGCTCAAAGACCTTGGCTGCGAGGCGGTGGATTTCCCCGGTCACAATGGCAGCCGGTTGCTGGCAAACACCCATTACTCCCGCGATTCCGCGATCTTCGAACGCATCCGCGCCACAGGCGTCGTCACCTTTGGCCGCACCACCAGCCCCGAGGGCGGCATTGGTGCGGCGACCGAGGCCGCCGTATATGGCGGGCCAACCCGGAACCCGTGGAATACGGATCATACGCCCGGCGGATCGTCCGGGGGCGCAGGCGCGGCGGTGGCAGCGGGGATCGTCGCCATGGCCCATGGGTCGGACGGCGGCGGATCTGTGCGCATTCCGGCCTCAAGCTGTGGGCTCTTTGGCTTCAAGCCCACCCGCGCCCGGCTGCCCGATGGTCCCTTTGTCGGCGAAGGTTGGGCGGGCATGGCGATTGACGGATTTCTGACCCGCTCGGTCCGCGATACGGCGCGGATGCTGGACGCGTGCGCTGGTCCCGATCTGGGCGCGCCCTATGTGGCACCGCCGCTGCAGGCCAGCCATGCCGATGCCATCTCCCGCCCGCCGCGCCGACTGCGGGTGGCGATCTGCGACACCACCTTCACCGGCGACCCCATCCATCCCGAAGTGGCAGAGGCGGTGCGCGCGACGGGGCGTCTGCTGGAAGGCCTTGGCCACCATGTTGCCCCTGCCCTGCCCACCGCGGACGTTGCGATGATGATGCGGGCTTGGACCGATATTGTCGGCGTCGGTACGGCCTTGGGGGTGAAAAAGGCCTTGAAGGGGCGGCCTCTGTCGCCCGATCTGGTCGAAGGCGTCAGCCGGGGGGCCTTTGCCCATGCCGAGACATTGCACCCGACGCGCTATCTCGAGGCGGTTGGTGAAATCCACGCCTTTGGCCGTCAGATGGCGGGGTTCTTTGCCGGTGGCCCGGATATTCTGCTTTCCGCGACGCTTGCCGAACCCCCGGCCCGCATCGGCCGCTTCAACCATGACACCGACGATTACGTCGCCTATCGCACGGGCCCAAAAGGGATTTTCGCCTATTCCCCGTTCTGCGCCATCTTCAACGCCAGCGGACAACCCGCCGCCAGCCTGCCGCTTGCGATGTCTGCCAGCGGCCTGCCCATCGGCCTCCATCTGGCCGCAGCCTTCGGCGAAGATGAGCTTTTGATCGCCCTTTGTGCAGAAGTTGAGCAGGCGCAACCCTGGGCTGTGCGCCGCGCGCCAATCGCCGCGTGATCGCAGGTTTCTGTTGCGCCCCGCGAAAAAACGCGGTCCAAATATGATCAAAATAGCAGGGAGCGAGTCACCATGACGGCAAAGAACGCCATCGAGGCGCGGAACGTCGTGAAGGCCTTTGGCCAAGGCGATACCGCCGTGCGGGCGTTGGACGATGTGTCAGTCGAAATCCGTCAGGGAGAGTTCTTCACCCTTCTTGGTCCCTCGGGCTGCGGCAAGACCACGCTTCTGCGCCTGATCGCGGGCTTTGAAATGCCGACCGATGGGCTGATTTTGCTGGATGGGCAGGACATCACCTACCTGCCGCCGAACAAGCGCCCAGTGAACACGGTGTTCCAGTCCTACGCGCTTTTCCCACATCTGACGGTGGCACAGAACATCTCGTTCGGGCTTGAGATGATGGGCAAACCGCGCGCGGAAATTGCAGCGCGCACCGAAAAGATGCTGGCGCTGGTGAAGCTGGAGGCGATGGCGGGCCGCAAGACCAGTCAGCTTTCGGGCGGTCAGCAGCAGCGTGTGGCGCTGGCCCGCGCACTAGCCCCGCAGCCGAAGGTGCTGCTTTTGGACGAACCCCTGTCGGCCTTGGACCTGAAGCTGCGCCAAGCGATGCAGATCGAGTTGAAACGGCTGCAGCAGGAAACCGGCATCACCTTTGTCTTCGTGACCCACGATCAAGAAGAAGCCCTGACCATGTCGGACCGGATCGGCGTCATGTCGAACGGCAAGTTGCAGCAGGTCGGCACGGCGAAAGAGATCTACACCACCCCGAAAAACCGGTTTGTGGCCAGTTTCATCGGTGAGACGAATTTCCTGGCCGCCAAGGCGGACGGAACGAAGGCGCGGCTTGCCTCGGGCGATGTGGTGGACCTTGCCGTACCCGTCAGCGGGGATGTCACCTTGACGGTGCGGCCCGAACAAGTGCGGCTTGCCAGCGCGAACGAGCCGGGCGCCCTGCCCGCCACGATCACCAATCTGGTCTATTTCGGCACCGATACCCATGTGCATCTGGCGCTGTCGGACGGCACCGAGGTGACGGCCCGGGTGCAAAGCCCGGCCACCGGCGATGCCGGTCTGGAAAAAGGTGCCAAAGCAGCAATCCGCTTTGCCCCCGGCGCGGTTCAGGTCGTGGGAGACTGACCCATGGCAGACATCCACATGAGCGCGGCAGAGGCCGCCCAGATCAAGACCTCGGCCCGCCATGGCTGGCTTTTGTCGCTGCCCGCGCTGGTGGTGCTGGCCGCCGCCGCGGTTGGCCCTTTGCTGATCGTGGTGGTCTATTCCTTTCTTGAGGCGGGCAAGCACGGCAACGTGGTGGGGAATTTCTCGACCGATGGCTGGCGCGGCATCCTGTGGACCAAGGATATCTTCACCGACAGCTATGTGCTGGCCGATGCCCACCTGACGATCTTTTGGCGTTCGATCAAACTGTCGTTCCTGACCACGATGACCACCTTTGTCGTCGGCTTTCCGACCGCGTGGTTCATCGCGACACGCCCGCCCAAGGCGCGTGCGCTCTGGCTGTTTTTGATAACCATTCCGTTCTGGACCAACCTTTTGATCCGCACCTATGCGATCAACGAGGTGATCCGCGCCGAAGGGCTTTTGAACCTTGCGCTGATGAAGGTCGGAGTGATCTCAGAGCCGCTGAAACTGATCTATACCGACATCGCGGTGTTCGTCGGCATGACCTATGTCTACCTGCCCTTGATGGTGCTGCCGCTTTTCGCCGCCATCGACCGCTTTGATCTGCGACTTTTGGAGGCGGGCTATGACCTTTACGCCAGCCGCTGGCAGGTCTTGCGCCGGATCGTGCTGCCCATTGTGAAGCCGGGGATCATCGCGGGGTCCATTCTGGTGTTTGTGCCTTCGCTTGGCGCCTATGTCACGCCGCGCGTCTTGGGCGGTGGCAAGCAGATGATGATCGGCAACCTGATCGAGCTGCAATTTCTGGCGGGCAAGAACTGGCCTTTGGGCGCGGCCTTGTCGATGACGCTGTTGGTCGTCGTGACCATTGCGCTGCTCTTTTATGTGCGCGCCGCGAATGGGGAGAAAAGCCATGGCTGAGCGCCGTTTCTCGGCCACCCGCCTGCCGGGCTTTGCCACCATCGCCATGCTGGCGTTTCTGGCGCTCTATATCCCGATCCTGACCTTGGTGGTCTATTCCTTCAATTCCGAAGTCACCATGGGCAATTGGGGCGATCTGACGCTGGCCTGGTATGGCAAGGCCTGGGCCAATGCTGATGTAAAGGACGCCACGCTGCGGTCGCTGACCATCGCGGGCCTTGCGGCGGTGATCTCGACCACGCTGGCCACCATGGCCGCCCTTGGCACCACCCGGCGCCGGGCGTTCAAGGGGCAGACCTTTATCTATGTGATGATCAACCAGCCCCTGATGGTGCCGGAAATCGTCACCGCCGTGGCGCTGATGATCCTGTTTGGCCTTATCAAAACGGTCACTGGCGTCCATGGGCTGGGCTATCTGGTGCTGGCCCATTCGGCGTTTTGCATCCCCTTTGCCTATCTGCCGATCCGCGCGCGGCTGGAGGGGATGGACCTGACCTTGGAAACCGCGGCGGCCGATCTTTACGCCAGCGCCTGGGCCACGTTCCGCCGCGTCACTCTGCCCATCCTGATGCCCGGCGTCATCGCGGGGGCGATGCTGGCCTTTGTGGTCAGCCTTGATGACGTTGTGATTACCGAATTCGTCAAATCCGCAGGACAGGATACGCTGCCCACTTATATGCTGGGCCAGATGCGCCGCCAGTTGACCCCGGAAATCAATGCGATTTCCACCGGGCTTTTGCTGGTCACGGTTGCCATGCTGACCGCGTTTTTCCTGCTGACGCGCAAGAACGACTAAGACAGAACCACCAACCGGGAGACAGCCAAATGAAAAGAATACTGACGGCAACTGCACTTCTGATGGCCTCGACGGGCTTGGCCAGCGCCGAGGGCAGCCTGCAACTGTACAACTGGGGCAACTACACCAGCCCCGAGCTTTTGGAAAAGTTCGAAAAGGAAACCGGCATCAAGGTGACGGTGACCGATTACGACAGCAACGACACCGCCTTGGCCAAGATCGAAGCCGGCGGCCATGGCTTTGACCTTGTGGTGCCCTCGGCCAACTATGTGCAGATCTTCACCGAAAAGGGCCTGACGGTGCCCTTGGATCTGGCAAAGCTGCCGAACCACGCCAATATCGCGCCGGAATGGAAAGATGTCGTCTGGGATCCGGGTCGCACCAATTCGATTCCGTGGCAGTGGGGCTCTGTCGGGATTGCGGTTGATACGGCAATCTACAAGGGCGACATCAACACCTCGGCCGTCTGGTTGGAAGTGCCGGACGAGCTGAAGGGCAAGATCAACGTCGTGCCCGAGATGAACGACATCGTGTCGCTGGCGACCATGTATTACGGCGGTCAGCCCTGCTCGGAAGATCTTGAGGTGCTGAAAAAGGTCCGCGATGGCCTGCTGGCGGCCAAGCCGAACTGGATTTCGATGGATTACGGCGCCACCGAAAAGATGTCGAACGGCGACTGGTCGGCGTCGGTCAACTGGAACGGCTCGTCGATGCGGATCCGCGAGGCGAAATCCACCGTTGCCTATGGCTATCCG
The DNA here is from genome assembly GCA_937927675.1 of uncultured Paracoccaceae bacterium. Taxonomy (GTDB): domain Bacteria; phylum Pseudomonadota; class Alphaproteobacteria; order Rhodobacterales; family Rhodobacteraceae; genus Tabrizicola_A. Next base: position 13,538 of record CALBSG010000139.1, read on the forward strand.
AAAGAGGGCTATACCCTTTGGATGGACAGCGTCATGCTGTTGAAAGACGCCCAGAACGTCGAAGAAGCCTATAAGTTCATGGACTTCATCATGGCGCCGGAAAACGCTGCGTTGATCTCGAACTTTGCGAAATATGCCAATGGCATCGCAGGGTCCGAGGCCTTTATGGACCCGGCCATGGCAACCGCGCCTGAGGTGGTGATCCCCGAGGAGTTCAAGGCGGCTGGCGTGTTCATGCCGGTTTGCAGCGAAAAGTCGCGCGAATACATGACCGCGATCTGGACCGAATTGCAGAAGTAATCCTGCGGCGCGGCGGGGGCCAAGCCCCCCGCCGCATTCCTATTTCGCGCCTGTGCGCGCGGTTCAGGGGGCGTTCCGCCCCCTCGGGCTTTGCCCTCACCCCTGAGAGTATTTTGGAAGGCGCAAATGGCTTTGTGGGAGAAATCTGCATCTGACCTCGCGCGGATGATTGCCGCCCGGCAGGTGGCGCCGTCTGAGGTGATGGCCGCACATCTGGACCGGATCGAGGCCGTCAATGGTGCAGTCAATGCGGTGATCTCGCTGCGCGGGCGCGAGGAGTTGATGGCCGAAGCGCGGGTGGCAGATGATGCGCCCGCTGCCGGATGGCTGCACGGCTTGCCGCTGGCGGTGAAGGATCTTTGTGCCACCAAGGGATTGCGTACCACCTGGGGCAGTCCCTTGTTTGCTGATTTCGTGCCGAAATCGGATGATCTTCTGGCCGCGCGGATGCGGGCGGCGGGGGCGATTTTTATCGGCAAGACCAACACGCCGGAATGGGGGCATGGCAGCCATTCGTTCAATCCGGTCTTTGGTGTCACGCGCAACCCCTATGACCTGAGCCGGACGGCGGGGGGGTCTTCAGGGGGGGCGGCAGCCGGGCTTGCCGCGCGGATGCTGCCGGTCGCCGATGGCAGCGACATGATGGGCAGCCTTCGCAACCCGGCGGCGTTTTGCAATATCTATGGGTTCCGCCCCAGTTGGGGGCTGGTTCCGGCGGATGCCGAGGGCGACACCCATCTGGCCACTCTCGCCACCGAAGGCCCGATGGGGCGCACGGTGGAAGATGTGGCGCGGCTGCTGGCGGTGCAGGCTGGCGTGAACCCGGAGGTGCCCTTTGGACGCGCGCCGAACGATTTCCTTGGCGGCTTGCAAGGCGCGAGCTTGAAGGGCAAGCGCATCGGTTGGCTCTCGGATTGGGGGGGCGCCTATGAGGTGGAGCCGGGGATTTTGGAGATCTGCGAAGATGCGCTTCGCCAGATGGAGGCGATGGGGGCGATTGTTGAACCGATCGCGGCCCCCTTCCCGGCTGAAAAGCTTTGGGCGGCTTGGACAACCCTGCGGGCCATGCTGAACGCAGGCGGCTTCAAGGCGATTTATGACCAGCCCGACAAGCGGGCGCAGTTGAAGCCGGAAACCATCTGGGAGATCGAGCGCGGTCAGACCCTGAGCGCGCAGATGGTCTATGAGGCCAGTGTGATCCGCAGCCGCTATTATGCCCATATGGCCCGGCTGTTTACCCGTTTTGATGCGGTGGCTTTGCCGACCGCGCAGGTCTGGCCCTTCCCGGCCGACTGGCGCTGGCCCGAGGCGATCAACGGGCAAGCCATGGACACCTATCACCGCTGGATGGAAATCGTGATCCCGGTCAGCCTGATCGGTCTGCCTGCGCTGTCGCTTCCGGTCGGATTTGGCGCTGCTGGCCTGCCGATGGGGATGCAGCTGGCCGGTCCGGTCGGGGCGGATGCGGCCATTCTTGCCATGGGGCAGGCGTGGCACGAGGCAACGGATTGGCCCGGCAAGCGGTCACCCGCCCTTGCCTGAGCCGCGCCGCGCCCGTAAGGCTGGCCCATGATCCTATACCAGATTGTCATGGCCTTTGCCCTTGTGGTCACGCTGGTGCATCAGGCGCTGCGCGGGGCCAAGGGGGCTGTGGCAGAACGGCTTGGCTTTGGGCCGATGCCAGCGTCGGGTTTGCGCCTCTGGCTGCATGCGGCCTCGGTTGGAGAGGTGACCTCGGCCCGCTGGGTGCTGGAGACGGTTTTGACGGCCCGGCCGGGATTGCAGGTTCTGGTCACGACAAACACCGCCACGGGGCGGGACCGGGTGCGGGCTTGGGCCCTGCCCGGTGTGCAAGCGGCGCTAGCGCCCTTTGACAGCGCGGGGGCTGCGGCGCGGCTTTTGGACCGCTGGCAGCCGCAGGCGCTTGTGGTGGTCGAGAACGAGCTTTGGCCCGCCCGGATGCGCGCCTGCGACAACCGCGGCGTGCCGGTTCTGGTGATCGGGGCGCGGATGTCGGCCCGGTCGGCGGCGCGGTGGGAAATGTTGAATGGGCTGATGCGGCGGATGCTGGGCCGCATTGACTGGCTGTCGGCGCAGGATGCGGAAAGCCGCGCGCGGTTTTTGGCCCTCGGTCTGCCGCAAGCGGCCGCGGGGCCGGTCATGGCCTTGAAATCCGTGGGACATGGGCAGGACACCGTGCTGTCCTTTCAGGCCCTTGGGCCGCGCCCAGAGGTGCTTTTGGCGGCCTCGACCCATGAGGGCGAGGAGGCGCTGATCCTTGATGCCTTTGCAGCCCAAGGCCGGTTTGCCCATCTGATCCTTGCCCCCCGCCACCCAAGGCGCGGTGATGAGGTGGCGGCCCTCTTGGCCGCGCGGGGGGTCGATGCGGCGCGGCGGTCAAAAGGTGACAGCCCGCGCCCCGGCGCCCGTGTCTTTCTGGCCGATACTTTGGGCGAAATGGACCAATGGTATGCGATGGCCGGGGCCACCGTGATCGGCGGCACTTTTGCCCCCAAGGGCGGGCATACGCCATGGGAACCGGCAAGGCATGGCTCGGCCATTTTGCACGGGCCCTCAGTGCATAATTTTGCAGCCCCCTTTGCTGCCCTGGACCGGGTAGGTGGCGCGCTGGCGGTCGCCGACCCTGCGTCTTTGGCGGGGGCCTTGGAGGGGCTAGATGCCGAAGCGCAGGCGCGATGTGCCGCGGTGGCCGCAGAGGTTCTGGCCCCTGAAGGCGACGGGGCCGACGTTGTGGCGGCGATTTTGCGGGCGGTGAAGGGTTAGCGCGCGGCAAGGCGCGCCAGCCGGTCCGACACATCGGCCCGCACAGGGCCAGTGCGCGGCGGGTCTTGCAGGCGGGTCAACAGATCTTGGCCGGGGACAGCGCGCCCACCGCCCTGCCAAGATAGCCCACGCAACACCGCAGCTGCCTCATTCGGCAAAGTATCTGGCACGGCTTGCCCGGACAGATCAGCCCAAAGCAAGGTCCAAAGCCGCCCGACCGTCCAAGGATTATAGCCACCGCCACCGAGCAGCAGCAGCCGCGGGGCGAGCGGTTGCAATGCACGCAGCACCGCGCGATGGGCGTTGTTCGACAGGGCGAGCCGGGACAGCGGATCCTCGGCCAAGGCATCAGCACCGGCTTGCAGAACAATCAGATCAGGGCGAAAGGCACTGACACGCGGCAGGATCAGACGATCAAGAACCGCCTGCATCTCAGCGTCATGAAACCCCTGTCGCACCGGCAGGTTAAACACGTTGCCGCCCCCGTCATCCGTCAGCAACCCCTTGAACGGCCATCTGTTCTCTTCATGCACCGAGATCAGCAAAACCGCAGGGTCGCCCGCAAACGCGGCCTCGACCCCATCGGCATGATGGGCGTCAATGTCGACATAGGCCACCCGCGCCAGCCCCGCCCGCCGGGCGGTCAGGATGCCCAGAACCGGGTCATTCAGATAGCAAAACCCGTTGGCCCGATCGCGCAATCCGTGATGCGTGCCGCCCCCCGGTACATGCACCGCGCCCGACACGGCCGCCGCCAAAAGGTCGGCCGCAAGCATCACCCCACCCGCCCCAGTGGCAGGGCGGCGGAACATTTCGGGAAAGACCGGGTTCGACAGGGTGCCAAGCCCGTGGCGGGCCGTCACCTCGGCAGAGACCGCGCCCTCCGCCTCGGCGCGGGCAAGGGCGGCGATATAGTCGGGGTCATGCCAGAGCGTCAGCGCCGCCGCCTTGGCGCGCGGACTGGTGCGATAGCGGTCAGCGGACAACAGGCCCAAGGCGCGCGACAGGTCGATCACCGTCGACACCCGCGGCACGCGCAAGGGATGGCGCGGGCCATAGCTGGAGCCGCGGTAAATCTCGGACCCGATGAACAGCGGGCCAATCTTGCGGGAAGAACCATCCATGCCCGCAAGCTAGACCGGAGGGAGGCGTTGGACAATGTAGGGCGGGACAGGGCGCCTAGGGTTTTTCTCTTTTACCCATTGGGGATTCATGAAATAATCAGAGAAATGACAGAAAACGGGGCAAACCCGTTACAGATCGGCAGGCAAGATATGGCGCGTGAAACCAAGATCACCCCTGACAAGGGGCAGGAATGTCGTACCCAATACGGGGCTTTGTGCTGGCGGTTTCACCGCGGCAAGGTCGAGGTATTGCTGGTCACGTCACGCGACACCGGGCGGTGGATCATTCCCAAGGGCTGGCCGATTTCCGGACTGACCCCCGCCGACACCGCCGCGCGTGAGGCGTGGGAAGAGGCCGGCGTTCAGGGCGAGGTGGTGACCGGCGATCTGGGGGCCTATGGCTATGCCAAGGTCTTGGACCCCAACCGCTCTATCCCTTGTTCGGTGCAGGTCTTTGGGCTGCGGGTGGCCAAGCTGCGCGACAAATTCCCCGAACGCAAAGAGCGCCGCCGCAAATGGTTCGGCGTGGAAAAGGCCGCGCGCAAAGTGGCAGAGCCGGAACTGCGCGCCCTGCTTCTCAGCCTGCCCGACCGGTTGGAGGGCGTGCTCCCCCTTGCCGCCGCCTGAGCGATGCCCCACATTGGGGGCAGGAGCGCCAGATGATACACTACGACCTGACCTGCCCAAACGGCCACAATTTTGACAGCTGGTTCCAGTCTGCCGAGGCCTTTGATGCCTTGCAGGCCGCTGGCTATCTGTCTTGTGCGGTCTGTGGGGCGGCGGGCATCGAAAAGCGCATCATGGCGCCCGCTGTGCGCCCCGCGCGCAAGGCCGGTGACAAGCCCAAGTTGAAAGAACCAGCCAGCGATCTCGAGGCCGCGATGGCCGAAATGCGCCGCCAGATCGAGGCGAACTCGGATTATGTCGGATTGAACTTTGCCGCCGAGGCGCGGCGGATGCATGAAGGTGAGATCGACGAACGCGCGATCCACGGCGAGGCCAAGGCAGAAGATGCCCGCGCCCTGCTGGAAGACGGAATCCCGGTGGCCCCGCTGCCCTTCCTGCCAAAACGGCAGGCGAACTAGCCGCCTGCCGCCGCAAGGTTAGATCTGTTTTTCGGGAAGCTGCACCCGCAGGCCGTCCATGTCGGCCGTGACCTTGATCTGGCAGGTCAGACGCGAGGTTGCCGGATCGGGGTTCCAGGCGAAATCCAGCATGTCTTCTTCCATGGCGTCCTTTTTCGGCAGCCGCTCGACCCAAGCCGGGTCGATGTAGACATGGCAGGTCGAACAGGCGCAGGCGCCGCCGCAATCGGCCTCGATCCCCGGAATACCATTGTCGCGCGCGCCTTCCATCACGGTCAGCCCGGGGGCCACATCGACCACATGTTCCTTGCCGCTGTGTTCCACGTAAGTGATCTTCGCCATTGTCCTTGATCCTGCCTTGATTGCCCAAGCTGTCGGGGATGCGCCAGACATAGGACAAGGCCGCAGGATATGCCAGAGGGGCTGTGACCGCACCGCTTTGGACCCTAGTCAGGAGGGGTGAATCCGGCTAGATTGCGCGGCGAAGAACGGAACCGGGGCGAAAGATCGGAAGAGCACACGTCTGAACTC
>CALBSG010000140.1 GCA_937927675.1 uncultured Paracoccaceae bacterium
CGTTCAGCACATCATGCAGCACGAAGGCCATGTCTTTCAGCGGGGCGGTATAGGTGGTCATTGCGCACTCCCTTCTTGTGTCGGCGGGGTGTTGAAGGCGGCAATCATCTTCTCGCCCTCGGTCAGCTGGGTTTTCAAATCGTCAATTGCCAGATCCAGTTCGGCGCGCTGGGCTTCCATCTGCGCCAATCGGTCTTTGGCAATCTCAAGCGTGCGCAAGAGCTGCGCCTGATTGCTGCCGTCGCGCTCATACATGGCCAGAAGCTGACGGATATCTTCAAGGCTGAAGCCAAAGCGCTTGCCCCGCAAGATCAGGGTCAGCCGCGCCCGGTCGGCCCGGGTGAAAAGCCGTCGCGTGCCAAGGCGGATTGGGAACAAAAGCTCTTTCGCTTCATAAAAACGCAAGGTGCGGGGGGTGACGTCAAAGGCGTCACACATCTGTCGGATGGAGAGAGTATCGAGGCTGTCGGTCATGCTCATACATTCACGCGGTGTTCGCCCCAATATGAGGGGCGCGTGCGTATGATAGTAGCGTGCTTTACGTTAACGTAAATGTAACGTCACGTCAGTTTGCCGCGTGACGTTGGGTTCGCGCCAGTCGGGATGCGGCGGCCTTGCGGGCAAAGCCGCCGCGATGAAGATTACTTCAACTTGATGCAGAAATGTTTGCGAACCGGCTTTTCGATTTTCCAGGTGCCTTTGAAGCCCGGTTCCACCACAAAACCATCGCCCGGGTGCAAGGTGACCGCCGCGCCACCATCGGGGGTGATGGTGATCTGGCCGTCGATCAGGTGGACAAATTCGTAAAACTTATAGGCCGCATGCCAGGTGCCCAGCGTCGCCTCCCACGTGCCGCTGATGACCGAACCATCGATCGAGGTATGCTGCACCCAGGTTTTCATCGTCGGATTGCCGTCGATCTTGGTCCAGCCCTCAAGGTCGGTCAACATCGGCTCGGGCCCCGGCGCGGGAAAGCGGAAAACCATATCGCTCATGTCAGTCCTTTCAAGATTTCGCTTTGGTGATGGCATGGTGGTATGACTCCGCTGCCAAGCTGACAAGGCCCAACGCAAACCGGCCCCGCCCCGTTGCCGCCAAAAGTGGCTTGCTTTATCGCATCGAAGGGGTGGCAAAACCGCGATGAATGGTCGATGTATTTAACCCACACATGCAGATGGCAGGCAGCAGCAAGGAAGGGACGAATATGTTGATCCGTGAAGCCAAGGCGTCTGACGCCGCGCATCTGGTGCGCTTTATCAACATGGCGGCGGATGATCTGCCTTTGCATTTCTGGCGCAAATCGGTTGGGCCAGATGGCGATGCGCTGGCCTATGGCATGGAACGCGCGGCGCGCGACGCGGGCAGTTTTTCGTACCGCAACGCGTGGCTGGTAGAGGTCGATGGCGCGGTTGTTGCTTGTCTTCTGGGCTATCCGGCCGAGGATGAGCCAAGCCCCATCGCCGCTGACACGCCACCGATCTTTGTGCCGCTGCTGGAGTTGGAGGCGATGGCGCCGGGGTCATGGTATCTCAATGTCCTTGCCACCTATGACGGCGCGCGTGGCAAGGGTTGCGGCAGCGCGCTTTTGGTCAAGGCCGAGGAGATCTCCCGCGCACAGGGTCGCAAGACCATCAGCCTGATCACCGCCGACACCCACCTTGATGCCCAGAGGCTTTATGCGGCCAAAGGCTATAGCGAAGTCGCCCGCCGCCCCGTGGTGAAAGGCGATTGGCAGGTCGATGCTTCAGAGTGGATCTTGATGACCAAGACGCTGGCCTAGAGCGTGTCTGGTTCACTTTGAACCAAAGCGGATCGATAAGCGCCTTCGAGCGTATGCGAGAGGCAGCGCTTATCGATTCCACATGAACCAGACCCGCTTTAAGGGATCACTTCGAACCGGTCCACATCCACCATGCCATGATCGGTGATCTTCAGATGCGGGATCACCGGCAGGGCAAGGAAGGCGAGTTGCAAGAAGGGTTCTTCCAGCACCACACCCAAGGATTTCGCCGCTGCCCGCAGGGCGATCAGATCATGGTGAACCTGCTCAAAGGGCTGCAAGCTCATCAAACCTGCCACGGGCAGGGCAAGTTCGGCCAGAATGCGGCCACCTTCCACCACGACAAAGCCGCCCTCGATCTCGCCCAGTCGGTTCGCCGCCACCGCCATATCGGCATAATCCGCGCCGACAACGGCGATGTTGTGGTGATCGTGACAAACGGTTGAGGCGATTGCCCCCCGTTTCAGTCCAAAGCCCTGCACAAAGCCGGTCGCGCGGTTGCCGTTCACCCCATGGCGCTCGATCACCGCGATGCGGATCAGGTCGCGGGCAAGGTCGGGTTTTTTGTCCCCATCCTCGGGGGCGATGTCAAAGGTTAGATGCGGTGTGATGATCTTGCCCGGCACGATGCCGATGACCGAGGTTTCCACCCGGTTGCCGCCTGCGCGGAAATGATGCGGCTCGACCTTCGGGGCTTTTACCGAATGGCGGGCGACGGGGGGGACTGTCTGGCGCGCGGCAAAGGCGGCGTCAGTCACCTCGACGCCACCGGCAAAAACCGTCGACACATGGCAGCCGTCCAGACTGTCGATCACCGCAATATCCGCCCGCTTGCCCGGCGCGATCAGGCCGCGATCTTTCAGGCCAAAGGCCTCTGCCGCGGAAAGGCTGGCTGCCCGATAGACGGCCAGTGGTTCGGCCCCCAAGGCTATTGCGGTGCGGATGATCCAGTCCAGATGCCCGTGTTCCGCAATGTCCAAAGGATTGCGGTCATCTGTACACAGGCACAGATAGGGCGCGTGCCGCTCGGTCAAAAGCCCCACCAGCGCATGCAGGTCTTTTGACACAGACCCTTCGCGGATCAGAACCCGCATCCCCTTGCGCAGCTTCTCCAGCCCCTCGTCATAGGTGGTTGCCTCATGCTCGGTGCGGATGCCCGCGGCGATATAGCCGTTCAGATCATTGCCGCGCAGCAAGGGCGCGTGGCCATCAATGTGACGCCCGGCCCAAGCCTGCAGCTTGTCCATGCAGCCGGGGTCTTTCATCAAAACACCCGGATAGTTCATGAATTCCGCCAGACCGATCACCCGGGGATGATCCCTCAAGGGGATCAGATCCTCTGCCATCAGCCGCGCGCCCGTGGTTTCCATATGGGTCGACGGCACGCAAGACGACAGCTGCACCCGGATGTCCATCAGCGTGAGCGCCGAGGCTTCAAGGAAATACTCTATCCCCTCCAGCCCGCAGACATTGGCAATCTCATGCGGATCGCAGATCGCGGTCGTCACCCCGCGCGGGGTGACACAGCGGTCAAACTCAAAAGGTGTAACCAGAGAGGATTCGATATGCAGATGGGTGTCGATGAAACCCGGAACCAGCACCTTGCCTGACAGGTCAATCTCGCGCTGACCGGTATAGCTGCCGAAAACGCCAACAATGGTATCGCCGCAGATCGCCACATCGGTTTCCACCAAGGTGCCAGTGACAAGATCGAAGACCCGCGCGCCCTTTAGCACCAGATCGGCGGGCGTCAGGCCGCGGCCTTGGTCGATGCGGTCGGCAAGCGGGGCACTTGAAACAATGTGGGGCATGGCGGGTTCCTTTTGCACAGGGAACATCAAGCTTGGATGTGTCGCAAGCCGGGAATTGCCGCAAACGCTTGCAGCCTTGGCCAAAGGGTGAAACACCAAAGCCAAGGAGACCCCTCATGCGACCGTTGCGCGGCATTGGCCTGAAACTCGGATCGGTTCTGGTGTTCATCGTGATGTCCTCGATGATCAAAACCACGGCTGCGCATGTTCCAGCCGGGCAGGCGGTGTTCTTTCGTTCGGCCTTTGCCATTCCGGTGATCGTAGTCTGGCTGTTCCTGCGGCGAGAGTTGGCGACCGGGCTCAAGGCAAAGAACCCCATCGGCCATGTCTGGCGGGGGCTGATGGGGACGCTGGCGATGGGGCTGGGCTTTGCCGGTCTTGGTTATCTGCCGCTGCCCGAGGTCACCGCCATCGGTTATGCCGCGCCCCTGCTGGTCGTCGTCTTCGCCGCGATGTTTCTGGGCGAGGAGGTGCGGCTGTTTCGCCTTGGCTCGGTCGCTTTGGGATTGACCGGCGTGTTGATCGTGCTGGCGCCGCGTCTGACGGTGCTGACCGGCGAGGCGGCGGGGCACCGCGAGGCCTTTGGCGCGATGCTGGTGCTGGGCGGCGCCGTCTTTGCCGCTCTGGCGCAGGTCTTTGTGCGCAAGCTTGTTATCAGCGAAAACACCTCTGCCATCGTGTTCTGGTTTTCGCTGACTGCCACGGTGCTGTCCTTGGCCACCATTCCCTTCGGCTGGGTGATCCCCACCCTGCGCGAGGCGGTGGTCCTGATCGGGGCCGGGCTGTTGGGCGGGGTGGGGCAGATTCTGCTGACGTCCAGTTACCGCGAGGCGGACGCCTCTTTGGTTGCGCCGTTCGACTATGCCTCGATGATCTTCGCGCTTTTGATCGGGTATTTCGTCTTTGCCGAAGTGCCGACATGGACGATGCTGGGCGGGGCGGCGCTGGTCATATCTGCGGGTATTCTCATCATCTGGCGTGAACGGCGGTTGGGGTTGGAGCGGTCAAGGGGCCGCAAGGCGATGACCCCGCAGGGTTAAGCCGGAAAATCTTTGGGAATCTGGCCTGACCCATCGGTGCAAACTGGATTTGACAAGGCCAGGAAACAGGCGCAAGTCTTGGGAAAGCAGGCCCTTTTCACCCCCCAGATCCCGATCCGATGTTCCAACTGTACCTCCCCATCGCCGAGGTCTCGGTCAACGCCATCCTTCTTTTGGGGATTGGCGGCATTGTTGGTTTTTTGTCGGGCATGTTCGGGGTTGGCGGCGGCTTTCTGATAACGCCGTTCCTGCTGTTCATCGGGGTGCCCCCCGGCATTGCGGTGGCCACCGGGGCCAATCAGGTGGTGGCCTCGTCGATTTCGGGGGTGCTGGCACAGCTGAAACGCAAGGCTGTCGATTTCCGCATGGGTCTGGTGCTGATGGTCGGCGGTCTGCTCGGGTCTTGGTCAGGCGTGCAGGTGTTTTCCTATATGTCCTCTCTGGGGCAGGTCGATCTGTTCGTGCAGCTGTCCTATGTGCTGTTTTTGGGCCTGATCGGCGCGATGATGTTTGCCGAAAGCGCCCGCGCCCTGCTGCGCGCGCGGCGGCATGGCGGAGCTGCCCCGGTGCGGCGCGCCCATATTCATACTTGGGTGCATGGCTTGCCCTTCAAGATGAAGTTCCGCGCTTCGGGCCTATATATTTCGGTGCTGCCACCTTTGGGCGTTGGTGCGCTGGTGGGCTTTTTGGCAGGTATCATGGGGGTGGGCGGCGGATTCATTCTGGTTCCGGCGATGATCTACATCCTTGGCATGCCGACCAAGGTGGTGATCGGAACCTCGCTGTTTCAGATCATCTTCGTCACTGGTTTCACCACGGTTGTGCATGCGGTCAACAGCCATACCGTCGACATGATGCTGGCACTTTTGCTGATTGCGGGCGGCGTGGTTGGCGCGCAGATCGGCACGCTTGTCGGCGTCAAACTGCGGGCAGAGCAACTGCGCATCCTGCTGGCCGTCATGGTTCTGGCGGTCGCGATCAAGATTGCCTTTGATCTGCTGTTGCAACCAACCGAACTGTATTCCGTTGCGCCCTTGGTGTTGCCATGATCCGCGCGGTCCTGCTGGCTCTTTTGCTGCCCACTGCCGTTCTGGCCGAGGGCGAGGAAATTGTCTCGGGCCTGTCGCAGAACCGTGTGGAGATTACCGCGAACTTCGACGGGTCTGAGATCCTGATCTATGGCGCTGTTAAACGCGAGGCACCGGCCCCGACCGGCGCGCCGCTGCAAGTCATCATCACGGTTGAAGGCCCCTCGACCCCGCTGGTGATCCGCCGCAAGGAACGTCGGGCTGGAATCTGGGTGAACACCTCGTCGATCACGGTGGATGCAGCGCCATCGTTCTATGCGGTTTCCACGACGGGGCCGATCGACAAGATCCTGTCCGGCACGGATGATCTGCGCTTCAAGATCACTTTGCCACATGCCATCCGCGCCGTCGGCTCCGCCTCCGAGGCAACTGGGTCGAAAGAGTTTATCGACGCGCTGGAGCGGATCCGCAGTGCGGATCAAAGCTATCGCTTGCTGGAAAACCGGGTTCAATTGGTCGATGAAACCCTGTTTCGCACCGATGTCGCCCTGCCGGCCAACCTGACCGAAGGCAATTACATGGTGCGCATGTTCATCATGCGGGGTGGTCGGGTGATCGACAGCATGGAGCGGGTCATCGGCGTGCGTAAGACTGGGTTGGAGCGGACACTTTACATCATGGCCCATCAGCAACCCTTGCTTTACGGGGTGATCTCGCTGGCGCTCGCGGCGGTGGCGGGTTGGGCGGCCTCGGCGGGCTTCCGTCTGTTGCGGCGTTAAGCCTGCCCGATCACCCGCGGATAGGCCCGCCACATGGTCAGCCCCCGTGTCGCGTTCAGCACCATCAAAGCCGCCCAAAGCCCGTGATTGCCCAGCAGCGGGATCAGCACGACAAGGGCAGCGGCATAGACCGCGACCGATATCGCCATGGCCCGCAGCATGGCGCGGGTTTGCAGGGCACCAATGAAAATGCCATCGAAGATCCAGCTTGCCACCCCGATCAGCGGCGCAAGGGCCAGCCAAGGCAGAAAGTGACGCGCATCCAGCCGAACCTCGGGCGCGGTGGTCATCAGATCAATGATCGCCCCACCCACCGCGGCGTAGATCAGCGCCAAGATGGCCGCCCCGCCAAAGCCCCATTGCATCGCAATGCGCGCTGCGCGGCGGACATCGGTCATGGCGCGCGCACCGATGGCTTGCCCGACAAGCGTTTCGGCCGCGATGGCAAAACCATCCAGCGCATAGGCCGTGATTTCCAAAAACTGCATCAGGATCTGATTGGCCGCCAGTGTCACATCTCCAAACCGCGCGCCCAGAAAGACAAAGCTGGTGAACGACAGTTGCAACAGGATCGTGCGGCCCATGATGTCGCGGCTGGCGGTGAACATGCGCGACAGCGCAGCGCGGTCAGAAAGCCGCGCCATCCCCGCCCGCAAGACCGCCGGGGCTAGCGCATCGCGCGCAAGCCACAACGCCAGAAGAAGGCCCGTCATTTCGGCGATCAGTGTAGCGACCGCGACACCTTCGATCCCCCAGCCAAGACCCAAGACAACCCATAGCGCCAAAAGGATGTTCAACCCGTTTTGCCACAGTTGCAGCACCAGAACGCCCTTGGTCCGCTCGACCCCGATCAACCAACCAGTCAGCGCATAAAGCGCAATGGTGGCAGGTGCGCCCCAGATGCGGATGGCAAGATAGGTCTTGGCCAGCAGTTCCACCTCGGCGCTGGCGGGGGCGATGGCAAAGGCGGCGGCAAAGAGGGGCGCTTGCAGCAGGATCAGCGCCGCCCCAGCCAGCAGGGCGACCATCAGCGCACGCAGCAACACCGCAGAGCGTTCGGCCGCATCCCGCGCGCCTTCGGCCTGTGCCGCAAGGCCCGAGGTCGACATACGCAGAAAGCCGAATGCCCAATAAAGCGTGGCCAGCACCACCGCGCCCATACCCACCGCACCCAAAGGGGCGGCTTGGCCAAGCTGGCCTATGACGGCGGTATCCACCGCCCCCAAAAGCGGCACCGTGGCATTGGACAGCACAACCGGCACCGCGATGCGTGCCACGCGGGCATGGGTGATCGCGGGGGTCATCAAGGGGGTCATGGGGCCTCTGGCATCAGAAAGTGGACGACGGCGCTGGCAAAGGGCTTGTCGCGGGCGTCTTGCCAGCTTTCGACATGGACACTGGCATAGCGCCGACCAGACCGGTTGATCCTCGCCGTGGCAAAGCAATCCTTTGCCTGACCGGCCCGCAGATAATCCACGGTAAAATCGATGGTTTTTGGCAGGGGCGGCAGATGGCCCGGCGTCACCGCGTCAGGGTTCATCCGGCCGGCTGACAGATCTTCCCAAAGCGTTGACCAGCTTAACTCGATAATTGCGGCCACCTCCAGAAACGCCGCCGTCACCCCGCCATGCAGCGCCGGGATCACGGGGTTGCCAATCAGCATCGGCTGAAATGGCAGATGGGCGGTGATCTCATCACCCTGCCGATCAAACCGGATCCCCAGAAAACGGATGTAAGGCACAGCCCCCACCAGCCAAGCCAAAGCCTCATCGCGGTTTTGATAGGCGCTCATGGCTTTGCCCCCACGGGAACAGAGGCCGGACGGTCAAGCGTGAAGGCCCCGGTCCCCATGGCCACCGGGCGGCTTTCATCCTCATCCGTCGCGATGACCCGGATAAAGGCGACCGAGCGGGTGACATGATGGCATTCCGCCCGTGCCGTGATGGCTTGGCCGGGGGTCGCAGGGCGAAAATAATCAATCCGCAAATCAAGCGTCGCCGTCGAGGTCGGGGCGGCCGGATGGCACATGACCGACGCCCCCGATGCCGTATCCATCAGGGCCGAAATCGCCCCGCCATGCAGCACACCCGTTGCCGGGTCGCCGACCAGCCGAGGATCGTAGGGCATGGTGATGGTCGCATGGCCGTTTTCCAGCCGGGTGATCTCCAGCCCCAATTCTCGTGCATGGGGCAGGGCGGCCATGAATTGGCGGGCAAAGGGCAGGGGATCTGGCTTTTCGGGGGGCATGGGCAGGTCTTTCGCTTCTGCGGCTATCCTTTCCCGCCCCTGCCGCCTGCGCAACCCCTGACGATGGAAATCCCATTGCGCCGTTCTTGCGCGGGAGCCGGCTTTGCTTCTAGGTATAGTCCACAGGAGAGGCCCATGACCGACACCCGCCTGAGCTTCAAGGAAATGTGCGCCATGTTCGAGGTGACGCCCCGAACCCTGCGCTATTACGAGTACATCGAACTTCTTGCCCCGGGAAAAGAGGGCCGCGCCCGGTTTTATGGCGCACGCGAAGTGGCGCGAATGAAGCTGATTTTGCGCGGACGGCGATTTGGATTTTCTCTGGAAGAAATCCGGCAATGGTTGCTCATCTACGGCAAGACGGGTGAAAAACAGCAATTGCAACAATGGATTGACCTTGCAGACCGCCAATTGGTCGCGCTGGAAAAGCAACGGGCCGAGTTGGAGGCCGCCATGGATGACCTGAAATCGTTGCGCGCAACGGCGGCTGCGGAAATCTCCAAAGGCTAAGGGCGCGCCGGTCGCTTCGCCCGTCGGCTTTCGTGGCGAAAATCGCATAACTCATGGCGAAAACGGAACGGGTTTTCGCCGGGCTTCTCGTAAGGTCAGATCAGAACAGGAGGGTTGCCCATGCGCTATTCAGGCTTTCGCGTCATTGCTGAGGCATTGACCGGGCACAAAGGGTGGAAGCCCGTCTGGCGCGACCCGGCGCCCAAGGCCGACTATGATTACATCATCGTTGGCGGCGGCGGGCATGGGCTGGCGACGGCCTATTATCTGGCCAAGGAATTCAAGCAGGCGCGCATTGCCGTTGTGGAAAAAGGCTATCTCGGTAGCGGGAACGTCGGGCGGAACACCACGATCATCCGCTCCAACTATCTTCTCGATGGCAACGAGCCGTTTTATGAATTCTCGTTGAAACTGTGGGAAGGGTTGGAGCAGGACTTCAACTATAACGCCATGGTGTCGCAGCGCGGGATCATAAACCTGATCCATACCGATGCGCAGCGCGATGCCTTCACCCGCCACAACGTGACAGGCACGTCGCATCACTTGAAGATCACCCACCACGACACAGGACCGGCAAAGTAGCAGGTCTTGTGCGAAGGCCTTGGCAATAATTTCCGGGCCAATGCCCGCAGGGTCGCCAGTGAAGAGGGCAATGGTAGGTTGAGTCATTTCAGGCTTTAAGTGGAATGTAATCTGTAATTACAGATGCCAGTATAGTGAACCTCGTAGAATCAACAACATCCGTTTTTACCCTCAGATTTTTTAAATCCAAAGCCAATGGCCCCCAAGGACCCCATCGCCAGAACCTCATTGCATTCCGAGGTCACGGCTCGACTGCGCAGTTTGATTGTGGAGTCTCGTATTAAGCCGGGCGAACGGGTGCCTGAGTTGGAAATCAGCAGAGATTTGG
>CALBSG010000141.1 GCA_937927675.1 uncultured Paracoccaceae bacterium
GCTCAATATCGGTGCCTGCTCGCTCGGCGGGGCCCAGCGCTGCCTGGATGAGGCGATCAAGTATTCCAAGGAGCGCAGTCAGTTCGGCCAGCCCATCGCTGATTTCCAGAATACCCAGTTTGCGCTGGCTGATATGGCGACCGACCTCGAAGCCGCGCGTGCGCTGCTCTATCTGGCGGCGGCGAAAGTCACGGCAAACGCGCCTGACAAGACGCGCTTTTCCGCCATGGCCAAGCGCTTTGCCACCGACACCGGCTCGTCGGTGGTCGACCGCGCGCTGCAGGTGTTTGGCGGCTATGGCTATCTCAAGGACTATCCGATCGAGCGCTTCTGGCGTGACCTTCGGGTGCACCGCATTCTGGAAGGCACCAACGAAGTGATGAAAATGATCATCGGCCGCGATCTGCTACGCCAGTAACGGGATTTGGGAGAGGCAAGGCAATGACCGACGATATTCTGGTCCGCACCGAAGGGGGTATGGGCGTGCTTTCGCTCAACCGGCCCAAGGCGATCCACGCGCTCAACCGGGCGATGGTCGATGGCATGACGGCTGCGCTGCTGGCGTGGCGCGATGATCCGGCGATTGGCGCTGTGATCATCGACCATTCCGAAGGGCGCGGTTTCTGTGCTGGCGGCGATATTGCCTTCCTGCGCAACTCCGCGCTGACCGACGAGGGCGTCTCGGGCCGGAAGTTCTTCTTCGACGAGTACCGCCTCAACCACCTGATCATGACCTATGAGAAGCCCATCGTGGCCTTCATGGACGGGATAACCATGGGCGGCGGCGTCGGCATCGCCGATCGGCGTGTCGAGGGCGATGACCAGAACGCCCTTGGAGCGTGCGTCCTTGAGGGCGGGGATGACCGAGTCGTTCGACGCGGTGATCAGGATGCCCTTGGCGCCGGAGGCAACGCAGTTCTCGATGGCTTCGATCTGCGGGCCGGCGTCACCGTCGACCTTGCCGGCGAAAGCCTGGAACTCAAGGCCGAGTTCCTTGGCCTTGGCTTCTGCACCTTCCTTCATCTTCACGAAGAAGGGGTTGGTGTTGTTCTTGGTGATCAGGCAAGCCAGATCGCCGGCCGAAGCGGAGCCCGCCATCAGCGCCAGAGCTGCCGCGCCCAACAAAGCGGTGGTCTTGAGTTTCATGTGGTGTTCCTCCCAAGGAATGAAGGGGATTTCCCCATTCAGATGCCGTCCGCCATGGTATCCTTCCCCCGGCGACATCGTGAAGATGACCTGATTCCCCTGCCTGCGTCAAGATAAATAAATCAGAGTGAATTATTATTGACAGGCGTCGGTCAAAGCCGCAGTCTTGGGGATCAAAAGACCCTTCCCAGATCGGGAATCGGGCGAAACTCAATGGGGCGACCAATATGCTGATCGGGATTTCCCCGCTTTTGGGACCGGACCTGCTGCATGCGCTGCGTGCGATGGGGCATGGCGATGAGATTGCCTTTGTCGATGGCAATTATCCGGCCGCCGAACATGCCCGGCGCCTGATCCGTGCCGATGGCATCGCGCTTGAGCCGATGCTGCGCGCGGTTCTTGGTGTATTTCCGGTCGAAGCCGCCTACCGCGCCGCCCTGAACAATGACCCGGCACAAGCGGGCGCGATTCACCATCAGATCGACGCGCTGCTGCAACATAGCGGTAGCGTTGCCACCCCACTTGCAGGGGATGCGCTTTACCCGCGCATCCGTTCCGCCTACGCTATCGTGGCGACCTCGGAGCCTGCGCTCTTTGCCAATGTCATCTTGCGCAAGGCTGCGCTTTCCTTACCCAATCTCTGAGGCCACATGTCCGTTGCTGCCGATCTTTTGTCCGACCGCCAAAGCGCCGATGACCTTGGCCTGCGCGGGTCGAACCAGTCGGGGATGCGGGACCACAACGAACGGTTGGTGCTGTCTTTGGTGCGCCAGCACGGGGCGCTGGCGAAATCGGACATTGCCCGCATCACCGGCCTGTCGGCGCAGACGGTCAGTGTCATCATGCGCGCCTTGGAGCAGGACGGCCTTCTTTTGCGCGGAGAGCCGGTGCGGGGCCGGATCGGTCAGCCCTCGGTGCCGATGCACCTGAACCCGGAAGGGGCGCTGTTTTTGGGGCTGAAGATCGGGCGGCGCTCGACCGACCTTGTCTTGGTCGATTTTCTTGGCCGCGTCCGCGATACCCGTCGCCGCACCTACCGCTATCCGACCCCCGATGCGATCGTGGCCTTTGTGTCCGATTCCTTGCCCGATCTGATGGCAGCCCTGACCCCTGATCTGCGCGCGCGCGTTAGTGGCATGGGCGTGGCGATGCCGTTCCAATTGTGGAGTTGGGTGAAGGCTCTGGGTGCGCCACAGGCAGAAATGGACGCTTGGCGCGACCGCGATATTCAAGCCGACCTTGCCGCCGTGACCAACCTGCCGGTCTATGTGCAGAACGATGCCACCTCGGCTTGCGGCGCGGAATTGGTGTTCGGCTCGGGGGAAAAGCCGCGCGACTTCCTGTATTTCTATTTTGGCACGTTCATCGGCGGCGGTTTGGTGCTGAACGGACAGCTCTTCCTTGGCCGCACCGGCAATGCCGCGGGGGTTGGGCCCATCCCGGTTCCCGGCCCCGATGGCCGGATGCGCCGCCTGTTTGACGCCTCGTCGCTGGCAACGCTGGCCAGCCGGATGGAAGCGGCGGGCGAGAGCGCGGATCACCTTTGGGAACAACCGGTCTTTTGGCAGGTGTCGCCGCCGGTGCTGGATCAGTGGCTGGATGAGGCGGCCGAGGGGCTTGCCTCGGCCATCCTGTCGGCCACAACGCTGCTGGAGCTGGAGGCCGTGCTGATCGATGGCTGGATGCCGCCTGCGATCCGGGCCGAAATTACCGCCCGCACCCAAGCGGCCTTGGCGCGGCTTGACCTGTCGGGCATTACCCCGCCTGCCGTGCGCGAAGGCACCGTCGGGGCGCAGGCGCGATCGCTGGGCGCGGCGGCGATTCCGTTGTCGCAGCGCTACTTGTTGGATCAGAACGCCGCACAGCGTGACGCCTGACCCTTTGGTCTTGTCTTGGTATGAATAGGGTCCGTCGCAGGTTTGGCAGGGTTTGCCTTCGCTGCGGCAGGAACCTGTTTTGCGGACGCGCTACGCTGGACAGTCCGCGCCACGCCATGGCAGGCTGACCAGAACCGCAGTCGCCAAAGGCCCGCATCCCATGCAGACCGAAACCCAGACCCGCACGCCCAATCTCTTGCCGCAACTGGCCCATGCCCGAAACCCCGGCATGGCGCTGGATCTGGACTGGGTGGCTTCGGTGCAGGCCAATACCTCGGCCATCGAACGCCGGGCGGCCACGCTTGGCGGCAGACGGTCCGTGAAGAAGGAATATCAGGCCGCTTGGCTTTTGAAAGCGATCTCGCTGATCGACCTGACCACGCTGTCGGGCGATGATACTGCAGGCCGCGTCAAGCGGCTTTGCGCCAAGGCGCGTCAGCCGGTGCGCGCCGATATGTTGGACGCGTTGGGCCTGCCCGGCCTGACAGTGGGCGCGGTCTGCGTCTATCACGAGATGGTGGAAACCGCCGTTCGCGCGCTGGAAGGGTCGAATATCCCCGTTGCCGCAGTGTCTACCGGGTTTCCTGCGGGCCTGTCGCCTTACCACCTGCGCCTTGCGGAAATCGGCGAGAGCGTGAAGGCGGGGGCGAAAGAGATCGACATCGTGATCTCGCGTCGCCATGTGCTGACCGGCAATTGGCAGGCTCTTTATGACGAGATGCGCGAGATGCGCGCGGCCTGCGGCGAGGCCCATGTCAAGGCGATCCTTGCCACGGGTGAACTTGTCACCCTTCGTAACGTCGCCCGCGCCAGCCTTGTCTGCATGATGGCGGGCGCCGATTTCATCAAAACCTCAACCGGGAAAGAGGCGGTCAACGCCACGCTGCCGGTCAGCCTGACCATGATCCGCTGCATCCGCGATTATCAAGACCGCACCGGCATCAAGGTAGGCTACAAACCTGCGGGCGGAATTTCCAAAGCCA
>CALBSG010000142.1 GCA_937927675.1 uncultured Paracoccaceae bacterium
GCTTGGCGGGCGGGATCGCGTTTGGCACGACGGAGTTGACCGTTTTACGTCCTTCTGACGAAAGACTCAGCCATACGTTTTTGGCCTGTGTCGTATCATCGCCAATTTTCCTGCGCTTGGGTGAAGGTCACATGTATGGAGCCGGGGGGCAGAAGCGGGTTCCCGATGATTTTGCCAGAGAGTTCCGGATCGCACTGCCGTCGCGCTCGGAGCAAGACGCAATTGTTGAACATATTAAAGCAACCCATGAACGGTTCGACGACCTCACCGCCGCCGCCACCTCTGCCATTTCCCTCCTGCAAGAACGCCGTGCGGCGTTGATCTCGGCGGCGGTCACCGGCAAGATTGATCTGCGCCCGCATTTTGCCCAATCGCTTTCAGAACCGGAGACTGCCTGACATGGCCACCCATAAGGAGATCGGCTTTGAAGAGGTGATCTGCGACCATCTGGCGGCGCATGGCTGGCTTTATGCCGCAGGCGATGCCGCTGCCTATGACCGCGAACGCGCCCTGTTCCCCGCCGACCTGATCGCATGGGCGATGGAAACCCAAGCCAAACCCTGGGCCGATGCCGTGGCCAAGCTGGGGCAGGCGCCCTTGCTGGACCGCATCCGCAAAAGTCTCGATGAACGCGGCACGCTGGAGGTGTTGCGTAAGGGGGTTGAAATTGTCGGCCTGAAATCCCCGCTGATGCTGGCGCAGTTCCGCCCGGCGATGGGGATGAACCCCGACATCACCGCGCGCTATGCCGCCAACCGCCTGCGCGTCATCCGGCAGGTGCGCTATTCGCTGCACAGTGAAAAATGCATCGATCTGGTGCTGTTCCTGAACGGCATCGCGGTCGCCACGGTGGAATTGAAAACCGACTTCACCCAAAGCGTTCAGGATGCGGTGGACCAGTATCGCTTTGACCGCAGGCCGGTGGAAAAGGGCCAAAAGCCGGAACCCCTGCTGGCCTTCCCCGGCAGCGCCTTGGTCCATTTCGCGGTCAGTGACAGCGAAGTGATGATGGCGGCCAGGTTGGACGGCCCCGAGACGCGGTTCCTGCCCTTCAACAAGGGCGACCATGGCGCCGCGGGCAATCCGCTGAACCCGAACGGCCACCGCACCGCCTATCTGTGGGAAGAAATCTGGGCGCGCGACAGTTGGCTTGAAATCCTTGGCCGCTATCTGGTGGGCGAACGGAACGCGAAAAAGCACCTGGTCCGCAACATCTTTCCGCGCTTTCACCAGCTGGACGCCACACGAAAGCTGCGCGCGGCGATGCTGGCCGAGGGGCCGGGCGGCAAATATCTGATCCAGCATTCGGCAGGGTCGGGCAAGACCAACTCCATCGCCTGGACCGCGCATCAACTGGCCGATCTGCATGATGCCAAGGATGAAAAGGTGTTCTCCTCGGTCGTGGTGGTGTCGGACCGGACGGTGATCGACACGCAGTTGCAAGAGGCGATCTTCGCCTTTGAACGCACGCAAGGGGTGGTCGAGACGATCACCAGCGAAAGCGGCGCGAAAAGCGGGCAACTGGCCAAGGCGCTGGCAGGGGGCAAGAAGATCGTGGTCTGCACGATCCAGACCTTCCCCTTTGCGCTGAAGGCCGTGCAGGAACTTGCTGCGACGACGGGCAAGAAATTCGCGGTCATCGCGGATGAGGCGCATTCCAGCCAGACCGGCGAGGCGGCCTCGAAGCTGAAGCAGGTGCTGGCAGCCGATGGGCAGGAAGAAGATATCAGCACCGAAGATATCCTTGCCGCGCAGATGACCGCCAAAGCCGGCAGTGCCGGCATCAGCTTTGTCGCCTTTACCGCCACACCCAAGGCCAAGACGATGGAGCTGTTCGGCCGCCCGCCCAACCCGAACGCCCCCGTCGGGCCGGACAATTTGCCCGCCCCCTTCCACGTTTATTCGATGCGGCAGGCGATCGAAGAGGGCTTCATCCTCGACGTGCTGAAGAATTACACGCCCTATGCGCTGGCCTTCAAACTGGCCAATGACGGCAAGGAATTCACCGACACGGAAGTGGAGCAGTCGACCGCGCTGAAATCCCTGATGCAATGGGTGAAGCTGCATCCATGGAACATCAGCCAGAAGGTCGCGATTGTTGTCGAACATTACCGGTCGATGGTGATGCCGCTGCTTGAGGGCAAGGCCAAGGCGATGGTGGTCGTCGAAAGCCGGAAAGAGGCGGTGCGCTGGCAGTTGGCGATGCAGACCTACATTGCGGACAAGGGCTACCCGCTGGGAACGCTTGTGGCCTTTTCAGGCGAGGTCAATGATCCGGAAAGCGGCCCTGATCCTTTTGCCGAGACGAGCAAGGTTTTGAATCCGGGCCTCAAGGGCGACATCCGCGAGACCTTCAAGGGGCCGAACTTTCATGTTCTGATCGTGGCAAACAAGTTCCAGACCGGTTTTGACCAGCCCTTGCTCTGCGGCATGTATATCGACCGGCGGCTGGCGGGCATTCAGGCGGTGCAAACCCTGTCACGCCTGAACCGGGCCTATCAGTCGGGCGGTGTTGTCAAGGACACGACCTACATCCTCGATTTTGCCAACAGCGCCGAGGACATTCTGGCTGCCTTCAAGACCTATTATGAAACGGCCGAACTGGAAGCCGTCACCGACCCGAACCAGGTCCTCGACCTGCGGGCAAAGCTGGACGCCCTTGGCTATTACGATGATGTCGAGGTCGAGCGGGTCGTGAAGGCCGAGTTGGATCCCAAGGCCACCCATGCCAGTCTGTCATCTGCCATCGAGCCGGTGGCAGATCGCCTCCTGAAGACCTTCAAAGCCGCACGCGCAGCCGAGGTTGCCGCGAAAGCCAAGGGCGAGGAAAAGGCCGCAACCGAGGCGAAGCAGACCCAAGAGGCGCTGATTGTCTTCAAATCGAACATGGGGGCCTACCTGCGGCTTTACGCCTTCCTGTCGCAAATCTTCGATTACGGATCGACCTCGGTCGAAGCCCGCGGCATCTTTTTCCGCCGTTTGATCCCCCTTCTGGATTTCGGCCGCGAACGGGAAGGCGTCGATCTGAGCAAGGTCGTCCTGACCCATCACAAGCTGTCAACCCAGGGCAAGAAAGACCTGACCTTGGACGGCGGCGGCGAGAAACTGAAGCCGATGACCGAAGCCGGGTTTGGCGGTGTCCAGGACAAGGAAAAGGCGCTGCTGTCCCAGATCCTGCAGAAGCTGAACGACCTCTTTACTGGGGATCTCAGCGACAATGACCAGTTGTCCTATGCGATGACGGTCAAGGGAAAGCTTTTGGACAATCAGGTGCTTGTCCAGCAGGCGGCGAACAATCTCAAGGAGCAATTTTCGACCTCGCCAGCTCTGACCAAAGCGGTGCTGGCCGCGATCATGGACGCATTCGAAACCCATGCGGCGATGAGCAAGCAGGCGTTGGACTCGCAGGTGGTTCAAGAAGGGCTGAAGGACGCATTGCTTGGCCCAGGGCAGCTTTATGAGGCGCTGCGGGAAAGGGCTGCCTGAAAATTGTGAAGGGAACAAAGGGCGGGAAGCGGTCTGTGATCTCACGGCATCGCAGGCGCAGCAATCTGCTATAGCCGCCGTTCGCGCCGCAGCCCGGGGGCAGTACGATGCGCAGGAAGCGGACATCTCAACATAGGGCTATTCAGTCAAAACGGTATCTCGTCGTCTAACTCGGATTTGGCGGGCGCTGTTACCGTTCGCTCAATGTTGCCCTTGAGGATGACTGGTACAACGCCCTTGCCGCCATTGATGCGATGACGCCTTGCGAAGCGCTGCGCGGATTCAGTGAAAGGGTGCTCGCCCTGCGACACCATCAAGCCGACTTCAATGTAGTAGCTGCACAGCCGGTCAAAGGTGGCCTTGTTGATCCTAAACAGACGCTCAGTGTCAAAGGATGCCAACTCACTAGCGAACGCCGCGCCGATGGCGGCGCAGGACTCATCCTCTTCAAGGTAATACCTCGTCTCACCTCCCCAGTCGGACGTTCGCCATTGCAGGTTGCTATAGAAGACGGGGAATGCGCCTATCCACGTACATCCAAGGCGAGCGTAAGTGCCGCTGGTAACGCCGCCGTAGCCTTGGACTGCCACCGGCAACAGGTCTAATTCAACTTGATCGTCACCAGCCGGGATGGGCGGCAACGCAAGCTCAACCTCAAGGTGGCCAATAGCGTCCCGATACTTCGCGTTCTCTCTTAGTACCTCGGCAAGCTCTTCCAGAGCATCAGCACTGGCGACAGCATCGCCCCGCATCCATCCGGTGGCGGGCTTTGTTTGCTTGGCGTGTACAAGTGCTGCAAGTACACCAGCTTGCAGGTCGCCGATTGTAACCCACGTCTTCCGAGTGCGCCCGCTTGAGGCCTCTACAATGAATTCCTCTAGCCGCTTCTTGCCCGCGTCCGTGGCTTCCGTCCTGTCGGCAGGAATTTTTCCACGCGCCCCGTTAAGCATTACAATTACTGGAATGTTTTTCGACACTGCATACCGGAATTCTTTGTGCGTATAGCTCAGGCCATCTGAATCAAGAGAGCCGTAGCGTCCGCCGATGATCAGTATGTAGTAATCGCATTTGTCCAGTAGCGACTTGATCAGGTCAAACGCCGCTTCGTCAGTTGCAGGGAAATACTCCATCTGCACTGGAAAATCCCCGGCACTGATGACTGTATCCTGAACGGCCCGCCGTTCGTCCTTCAAGTCTTCAAACGTAGAGCTAATAAAGACTGAATACCGCTTATCGTGCATTTTAGGGCTTCTTTGCCTTGATTTCATCCCGAATGCTTTGGGCGAGCACTTTCATCTTCTTTGCATCGTTTTCGTACAGTTCTTTCAGAACGTGTGAATATATTTCAAGCGATCCGAAGTAGTGCTTGGACTTCACCGTGTCCCCGTGCGACCCAAGATTTCCCACTTCCTTCAACGCAAGACACAGTTCCGCGAAGTCTTTGTGGGTTGCGGACCATACGTCTAGGCGTCTGTGCAGGGTCATGCGAACCGTCTTTCCTGCTTTCGTGACCTCTTGATCTGGTACTTTCAGTTCATCCAGAAGAGCTTCAAGACTTGCACGTAGGGCATTCGATGCGGCGGATACGTCAGTCCAATACAGGTCAAAGCTCTTCTTGAGTAGGCTTTCAACGTCGCTGGGCGTATCAGATGGAATGTAGCAGAGTTTTGGTGCAGGATAAAACGAGTGAATCGAAAACCGCTCATACCACTCAGGCTGTCCATCGTAACCATAGCGCTGATCAACGCTACCAGAACCGGAAACGAAAGCCACCTCGCCGCATTCTTTCTTGTTGCAGACGCATTTCAGAGTGAAGCGATAGATGATCCAATCGGGGTCCCACTCATCTACCTTATGCGCCAGTTCCGAATATGGCGGTTCGATCTTTTGAAATGTTGATTTGTCAGGGACGAGGAACCCGACATTGCAGGTTGGGCATGCATATTCAAAATCAGGGGACTCGGAAAAGTGTTTTGGTGTGACAACGGCAAGCGGCATGATCATCCTCGGTTCAAATGCTAGCGGCAGTGTGAGGGGGAAACTGAAAAATTTCAACTGCTTATCTCAATCCCCGGATTACGAGGAATGGGAGCTCAACTAGGGGGCATACGGCGGCGGCGCCTGAAGGGCGGCTTCGGGGAAGCTGCCTCACAGCATAAAACGCCCCCAAACAGCCTCGGTCGAGCGCGTTGACGCAGCACCGCGGGGATCAAGAAGGGCTTGCTGCGTCGCCGCATGGCCGCTTCGAGCCCAAACTGTCGGATGCTGTACCACAGAACCTCGGCAGCCATGTGCTGAGAGTGACGCTAACAAAGCCGGTATTTCGATCGGCGGATTGCGAACAATACCCCGGATATGGGCGACGGCTACTTGTAGTCTTCAAAAGGATGAAGCGTGACGTATTGAAAATCGGAGCTTCGAAATCTCAGCGTTTCAAGTTCCTCGGGGTTGCCTTCTTCATCAACAGCGATTGAGATTGAAACGTCCACGGAGAACTCCAAATCGGTTTCTCCACTTA
>CALBSG010000143.1 GCA_937927675.1 uncultured Paracoccaceae bacterium
CGATTGGCAAGCCGGGCGAACCGGCCAAAGTCGGCCGCACTATCACCATTGAAATGAGTGATGCCATGCGTTTTACCCCATCCGCCCTGAAGGTAAGACAAGGTGAGACCGTGCGTCTTGTGATCGTCAACAAGGGGCAGACTCGGCATGAGTTGAGTCTGGGAACTCAGAAAGAGCTTCAAGAACACCTTGAGTTGATGCGCAAGTTTCCTGACATGGAGCATGACGAGCCCAACATTGCCAGCGTGGCACCGGGTGGCACGGGCGAGGTGGTGTGGCAGTTCACCAAAGCGGACGTGCTGCTGCATGCCCTGCCGATCTTTCACACCCACGGACTGTTTGTGGCATCGAACACGGCCTTCCTGACCGGGGGGCAGATGATCTTCTTGTCGGGCTTCGATCTTGAACAGGTGCTGGCCGCACTGCCACGGGCGACCGCGATGATGGGCGTGCCGACTTTTTACACCCGACTTTTGGACGATCCGCGTTTCACCCGCGATCTGGTGGCGCATATGCGGCTTTTCGTATCCGGGTCGGCGCCGCTGTTGGCGGAAACCCATCTGGCGTTTGAGGCGCGCACTGGCCATCGGATTCTGGAACGCTATGGCATGACGGAAACCAATATGAACACCTCGAACCCCTATGTCGGAGAGCGACGGGCGGGGACGGTGGGCTTTCCTTTGCCGGGGGTGGCGTTGCGGATCATGGCGGATGGGGCCGAGGTCGCACCGGGCGCGGTTGGCGGGATCGAAGTGCGCGGGCCGAACGTCTTCTCGGGCTATTGGCAGATGCCCGAAAAGACGGCGGAGGAGTTGCGGCCCGATGGCTGGTTCATCACCGGCGATCTGGGGCGCGTGGATGCGGATGGTTATGTGCAGATCGTTGGGCGCGCCAAAGATCTGGTCATCACCGGAGGATTCAACGTCTATCCGATCGAAATCGAGATGGTGCTCGATGAACAGTCCGGTGTTCTGGAAAGCGCTGTGATCGGCCTGCCGCACCCCGATTTTGGCGAAGCTGTCTTTGCTGTTTTGGTGGCGCCGAAGGGGGTGACCTTGGATGTCGCGGTAGTCTTGGCGGGGCTGCGTGACCGGCTGGCCCGGTTTAAGCAGCCCAAGGCTGCCGTGGTGCTGGACGCCCTGCCGCGCAATGCCATGGGCAAGGTGCAAAAGGCCGAATTGCGCAAGACTTATGCGGCATGGTTTGCCACAAAGGAAAATTCTTGAAGCAAGAATTTTAGGGGGCTTTCCGCCCCCCTCGGGCTGAGTCCTCATCCCTCGAGGGTATTTTCGCCAAGATAAAGGTCGGGGTCGGTCAGTTCGGTTTCGAGGAATTGCTCGAAGGCGTCGAGGTCCACCGGGTCGAACTGGCCAAAGCCTTGCATCCACACAGATGCTGCGCGCAGGGCGTCGGGTTCCAGTTTGCACCAGATCACCCGGCCGCGCTTTTCGCGGCTGATGAGCCCGGCCTCGGCGAGGATGCCGAGGTGTTTCGAGATGGCGGCGAGGCTGATTTTGAAGGGTTCGGCCACATCGGTCACCGCCATGTCATCTTCCAACAGCATGGCCAAAATGGCCCGGCGTGTCGGGTCGGCCAGGGCGGCAAAGGTCATGTCAAGCGGATGCGGCATGGAGCGACTATCGGGGGGCTGGGCGCAATCGTCAACCGGATGGTTGAATGACGAAAAGGCAAGGGGGAAGCGGTCAGGTTGGACTGCGGAAGCTTTGAATAACTTGAAAGTATATGTTTTACAGTGGGTTAGTCCTGTTTTTGCCCGGCTTTCGCCATATTGACTCATGTCCTTTCGCCCGATAGGTCATGGCCAACTTCCGAAGGGGCATTTTGCCATGGTGACTGAGGCTGACCGCGCGCGACTTGCGGCGTTGGAAAAGCGGATCGCCGAGGCGAAGGGAGCGGTCAATCCGCCACCCAGCCCCAAGGAGGATCAGTATACGCAGGCGCAGTTGGCGTGGCGTATGGTGATCGAGCTTGTGGCCGGTCTTGCGATCGGTTTTGGCATCGGATTCGGGCTGGACCGGTTTTTGGGGACCATGCCGCTGTTTTTGGTGCTGTTCATCTTTGCGGGGCTCGCGGCGGGTGTGAAAACCATGCTGCGCTCAGCGAAGGAAGTCGAGATGAGACGGGCTGCCAAGGTGGCTGAAAAAGAGGATGACGGACGTGGCGACTGAAGAAGCTGTTGAACACGGGGCGGAACAAGGGGCAGGTCTGGCTTTCCATCCGTTGGACCAGTTCAAGATCACCCGTCTGTTTGGCGAAGGCCCGATCGAGTGGTACACCCCCACCAATGCCACCCTGTGGATGGCGCTGGCCGTTGTTGCCATTATCGTGATCTTTGTGTTCGGCTCGAAAGGCCGCGCGTTGATCCCGTCGCGTTTGCAGTCGATCGGCGAAATGGCTTATGGCTTTGTCTATAAGATGGTCGAAGACGTGGCTGGCCATGATGGCGCCAAGTTCTTCCCGCTGATCATGACGCTGTTCCTGTTCATTCTGTCGGCCAACATGCTGGGCCTTTTGCCCGGTTCGTTCACGCCGACGAGCCATATCGCCGTCACCGCGATCCTTGGCTTTGGTTTCTTCATCTTCGTCACGCTTCTGGGCTTTGCCAAGAACGGCGCGCATTTCCTCGGCCTGTTTTGGATGTCGGATGCGCCGTTGATCCTGCGCCCGATCATCGCGGTGATCGAAGTGATTTCCTACTTCGTCCGTCCGGTCAGCCACTCGATCCGTCTTGCTGGCAACATCATGGCAGGCCACGCCGTCATGAAAGTGTTCGCGGCCTTTGCGCCCTTGGTCCTGATGTCGGCGATCGGCTATGTCGTGACCCCGGTTTCGATCCTGGCGATCACCGCGATCTACGCTCTCGAAGTTCTCGTGGCCTTCATTCAGGCCTACGTGTTCACCATTCTGGCCTGCGTCTATCTGAAAGACGCGCTCCACCCGGGGCACTGATCCGTAGGCCGGAACTCAAACTGACTATTCCATCGTAAGGAGAAGACACATGGAAATCGCAGCAGCAGCCGCAATGGGCAAATTCATCGGTGCCGGCCTTGCCGCCATCGGTTCGGGCGCAGCAGCCATCGGTGTTGGCAATGTCGCCGGCAACTTCCTGGCGGGCGCTCTGCGTAACCCGTCGGCAGCTGGTTCGCAAACCGCGACCCTCTTCATCGGTCTGGCCTTCGCCGAAGCTCTGGGGATCTTCTCGTTCCTCGTCGCGCTTCTGCTGATGTTCGCAGTCTGATCTGACGCTCGCATCCTTACGGTCAGGGATGCGAGGCCATGACGCCTTGCATCCCTGAATTTCCCAAAGGGTCCGACGGAGGACGAAGATATGACGACCGAAACCACCGTCACGGAAGTGGCGCATGGGGCGGCAGAAGCTTCGGGGGCAGGTATGCCTCAGTTGGACTTCTCGACCTTCCCGAACCAGATTTTCTGGCTTTTGGTCACGCTCGTCGTGATCTACTTTGTGCTGTCGCGCGTGGCGCTGCCGCGCATCGGCTCGGTTCTTGCTGAGCGGAAAGGCACAATCACCAATGACCTGGCTGCGGCTGAAGAGCTTAAGCAGAAGGCCGTCGGTGCTGAAAAGGCTTATAACGACGCGCTGGTTTCGGCCCGCGCAGAGGCGTCCAAAATCGTGGCAGCTGCTAAGGCGGACATCCAGAAGGATCTGGACAAGGCTTTGGCCAAGGCTGACGCCGAGATTGCCGCCAAGGCCGCGGAATCCGAGAAGCGCATCGCGGAAATCCGTGCCGGCGCGATGGAAGCCGTCACCGAAGTGGCGAAAGACACGGCGAAGGAATTGGTCACCGCTTTGGGTGGTCAGACCGATGCCCGGACTGTGACCGCTGCCGTGACCGCCGCGCTGAAAGGGTAAGGCTATGAAAAAACTGATCCTTCCCCTTCTGATGCTGACCGCCAGCCCGGCCTTTGCGTCGGGTGGTCCGTTCCTGTCGCTGCACAACACCAACTTTGTGGTGATGATCTCGTTCCTGGTGTTCGTCGCCATCCTGCTCTGGGCCAAGGTTCCGGCCAAGATCGGTGCGATGCTGGATGCCCGTGCCGACCAGATCAAGGCAGAGCTTGCCGAGGCCAAGGCGCTGCGCGAAGAAGCCCGTGCTTTGCTGTCTTCTTATGAAAAGAAGCAGAAAGAAGTGCAGGAGCAATCCGAGCGCATCGTAGCTGCGGCCAAGGATGAAGCGCTGAACGCGGCCAAGCAGGCCAAAGAAGATCTGAAAGCTTCGATTGCCCGCCGTGTCGCGGCTGCCGAAGACCAGATCTCTAGCGCCGAGGCCAGCGCCTTGCGTCAGGTCCGTGAAAAGGCCGTGACCGTGGCCATCGCTGCCGCGACCGAGATTCTGGCCAAGCAGATCACTGCCGAGTCTGCCAGTGCTTCGATCGACGCTGCGATTGAACAGGTTGACGCAAAGCTGCACTAAGCCAGCCCAAAGCTTGAAAATGGCCCCGGTTTTCCGGGGCTTTTTTTATGGCCGGTTCTTTTCGCGCTGCAGGCGCTGTTGGGCAACCGCATCGTTCTGTGCGGCCTTGATCTGGTCGGTCATGGATTGCTTGACGTAATCCAGATGGACCTCGACCGCCGCACGGGCGGCTCTTGGATCTCGCGTTTGAATGGCTGTATTGATCGCGCGATGTTGGTTCAACAGCATGTCGCGGGTCAGGCGGTTCTTGAACATCACTTGTCGATTGTAAAACACGCCCTGCCGCAACAGGTCATACATCGACCGCATCATGTGCAGCATGACGACATTGTGGCTGGCCTCGATGATCGCCATGTGAAAGCTGGCGTCCAATGCCGCTTCGTCGCTCGGGTCGCGCTTTTGATGGGCGGCCTCCATCTTGCGAAAGACGGTAGCGATGACTTCCAGATCAATGCTGCTGCCGTATTGGGCGGCCCGTTCGGCTGCCAGTCCCTCCATGTCACGGCGGAAGGCGATATAGTCAAACACCGCCTCGTCATGGCTGGAAAATAGGTCAATCAGCGCTGGCGAAAAGGCAGAGCCCAGCACGCCATCGGCCACGAAGACCCCTGCGTTCGGTTTGGGCGTCAGCAGTCCGCGCTCTTGTAACTCGGCCACGGCCTCTCGCAGGCTGGGGCGCGAGACGCCAAGACGTTCGGCAAGGTCGCGCTCTGCCGGGAGACGTTCGCCGGGGCGCAAGATGCCCCGCAAAATCAAGAGCGTGATCTGATGCACGACCGTTTGCGAGAGCTTTTCGGTTTCGATCTTCTGGAACGGCATGGCCCCCTCCTTGCTCGGGTGAACATAGGGCCGGTTGCGGTCAGCTTTCAATGAAGAAGGGCCGGAGTTTCCCCCGGCCCTGCCCCTGTTCTGCCCGCCCGCGGATCAGCGCGTTGGGCGGATGATGATTTCGACCCGGCGGTTTTGCGCACGGCCATAATCGGTCTGGTTCGAGGCAACAGGTGCATCCTCGCCCCGGCCATAGGTGGCAATCCGGCCCGAGGGCACGCCCGAGTTGCGCAGCACTTCGGCCACGGCCACGGCGCGGCGCTGCGACAGGTCTTGGTTGTAAGCGGCCCCGCCGACGTTATCGGTGTGGCCGATCACCTCGATATTGGAGTTGGGATATTTCATCAGGCTGTTGGCAACGGCGCGCAGATCGCCGACCAGATTGCCCGACAGGTTGGCGCTGTCGGTGGCAAACAGCAGGTCTTGCGGCATGTTCACAACCAGATAGTCGCCCATATTGGTGACCGAGATGTTCGACGACAACGAGCCGCGCAGTTCTGCCGCTTGCCGGTCAAGGTCCGAGCCGATGGCAGCGCCGGTTGCCGCGCCCACGGCCCCACCCAGCAGCGCGCCTTTCAACTCATCCCCATCGCCCGAAACGGCGATGCCTGCCGCAGCCCCCAGAAGCCCGCCCAGCACCGCGCCATTCTTTGAGCGGGCGTTCGGATCATTCGGATAGGCGTTGGGATCAACACAGGCCGACAGCGACAGTGCGCCCAAGGTGGCGAGAATCAGCGGGGTTTTGAAAGTCATGCTTTGCCTCATGCAAATGGGATCAGCGCGATGCGCCCATGCGTCTGACATAGCAGGCTTCCGCCTGTTATCCCATAGCAAGCCCGGAATGGGCAGGTTCTTGCCCATCGGCCGCATCGGCCCGCGCCCCTTCCCAGGCCAGCATCGCGCGTTTGACGGGCAGGCCCCAATGGTAGCCGCCAAGCCCACCGGATTTACGCAAGGCTCGGTGGCAGGGGATCAGGAACGAGATTGGATTGCGCCCTACCGCTGTGCCCACCGCCCGCACGGCGCGGGCATGGCCGATGGCGCCGGCAATTTCGGAATAGGTCGTGACATGACCCGAGGGGATGGCCAGCAGCGCCTCCCAAACCTTGATCTGGAAGGGCGCGCCGATCAGGTGCAGGCGGGTTTCCCCTGCGCCAAAGGCGGCTGCGGCCAGCGGCGCAATCGCGGCGTCGTCACGCACGAAGGTTGCCGCGGGCCAGCGCCGCCGCAGGTCTTCTATGGTGTCATCCAACCCCATTTCCTGCGTGAAACCCATGCCGCAGATGCCCTTGTCAGTGGCCATCACCACCGTCTCGCCAAAAGGAGACAGCGCCACCCCCCAGCGGATCATCAGCCCCGCGCCGCCGGTGGCAAATTCGCCGGGGCTCATGGCCTCCCATTTCACAAAGAGATCATGCAGCCGTCCGCTGCCTGAAAGGCCCGCTTCTTGCGCGGTCTCCAGCACGGTAAAGCGGCGTGTCAGCAGATCACGGGCATGATCCAAGGTCAGGTATTGCTGATAGGCCTTGGGGCTGACCCCCACCCATTGGCTGAAGGTGCGCTGGAAATGTGCAGGCGACAGGCCGATGCGGGCGGCAAGCGCCTCGAGCGTCAGGCTCGCCCCCGCCGCATCAATCTCGCGCAGAGCGCGGGCGATGACAGCGTAATGATAGCTTGGGGATTGGTCAGTCATGGCGGGTCTCCTTGCCGGCCACGATAGGGCAGGGCGCACATCTTCGCGACCCGTTTCCTGCGGGATGAGCAGTTGCGGGGCAGGTCCGCGATGGTGCATAGCTTGACCATGGCCAAGCAGCTTCCCTATTCCGCGATGCGCCGCATCTTTGCCCGGTTTCAAGAAATTGAAGCCGAGCCGAAGGGCGAATTGCACCACACCAATGCCTTTACCCTTGTGGTCGCGGTTGCGCTGTCGGCGCAGGCGACCGATGCTGGGGTCAATAAGGCCACCAAGAGCTTGTTTGAGATTGCCGATACCCCTGCCAAGATGCTGGCCTTGGGCGAAGAGGGCGTGATCGAGCATATCAAGACCATCGGTCTGTTCCGCAACAAGGCCAAGAACGTCATCAAGCTGTGCCAGATCTTGCTGGATGAGTTCGGCGGTGAGGTGCCGTCCTCGCGCGCGGCCTTGCAATCTTTGCCGGGGGTTGGGCGCAAGACGGCGAATGTGGTGTTGAACATGTGGTTCCACCAGCCCGCGCAGGCCGTTGACACCCATATCTTCCGGGTCGGCAACCGGTCTGGCATTGCGCCGGGCCGCGATGAGACGGCTGTCGAGCGCGCGATCGAAGACAATGTTCCCGCCGAATACCAGCAGCACGCCCACCACTGGCTAATCCTGCACGGCCGCTATATCTGCATCGCGCGCAAACCCAAATGCGGCATCTGCCCGATCCGCGATGACTGCCAGTTCGAGGACAAGACCGAATGAAGAAGTATCAGGTTGTCGGCATCGGCAATGCGATTGTCGACGTGATTACCCAAGCCGATGAGTCCTTTCTTGAGATGATGGGCATCGAAAAAGGCATCATGCAGCTGGTCGAACGCGAGCGGGGGGAGCTTCTTTACGCAGCGATGAAGGACCGGGTGCAGGCGCCGGGCGGATCGGTTGCGAACTCGTTGGCGGGTCTGGGCAATCTGGGCCTGAAGACGGCGTTCATTGGCCGGGTGCATGACGATGCCTTGGGGCGGTTTTATGCCAAGGGCATGGCCGAGGATGGCACCGATTTCGTCAACCCGCCGGTTCCGGGCGGGGAGCTGCCGACCTCGCGTTCCATGATCTTCGTCTCCAAGGATGGCGAGCGGTCGATGAATACTTATCTGGGGATTTCATCCGAGCTCGGGCCGCAGGACGTGTCGGACGATGTGGCGGGCGATACCGATTATCTGTTCCTTGAAGGCTATCTTTACGACAAGCCCAAGGGCAAAGAGGCTTTTGAACGTGCGGCAAAGCTGTGCCAGCAGGCGGGCGGCCGCGCGGGCATCGCGCTGTCAGATCCGTTCTGCGTGGACCGTCACCGTGATGACTTTCGGCGGTTGGTGAAAGATCTGGACTATGTGATCGGCAACGAACACGAATGGTCCAGCCTCTATCAAACCGATCTGGAAACCGCGCTGGCTCAGGCGGTGCAGGATGCAGGCGTGGTCGTTTGCACCCGGTCCGGCGAAGAGGTGATCCTTGCCCGCGGGGCCGAGCGGGCAGTGGTTCCAGTGCGCCGGGTGGTGCCTGTTGATGCCACAGGCGCGGGGGACCAATTTGCGGCAGGCTTCATCTATGGGCTTGCGACGGGCCAAACACTCGACAAGGCTGGCCGTATGGGCTGCGCCGCCGCAGCCGAGGTCATCAGCCATTACGGTGCGCGGCCAGAAACCGATCTCAAGGCGCTCTTTCGGGCGCAAGGGCTTTTGTAAGGGAACATGACAATGGATTACGCAGCAGCGGGCAACCCGATTTCTTCCGGCAAGCAGCCCAAGCATAAGGTTGGCAAGAAAGGCCACGGGGCCGAGAAAAGCCCGACCGGTGGCAAGGCCACGAAAGAAGAGCTTTTGGCGCGGATGAAGGCCGCCGCCGAGGCGAAGAAAAAGGCCTAAGGCCGCTTAGCCGCGCTGGCGCCACGCCTTTGCAGCCTCGCCCGGCAAGATCGCGGCGCAGGCCGCATAGCGTGGGATCAGGCGGCGCGGGGCCGAAAGGGCCCGCCACAGCCATTCCATCGCCAGCGCCCGCACCCAAGCGGGCGCGCGGGTTTGTCGGCCCGAGATGAAATCAAGGCCGGCCCCGATGGAGGCAAAACCGACCTGTGGGGCAAGCGCGCGTCCAAGGGCCGCGAATTCCTCTTGCTTCGGAGAGCCTAGCGCGATCAGGCACAGACCCACCTCTTGCGCCGCGAGTTCTGAAAGCACACGGGTGGCCTCTGGTCCCTTGGGGTCGAACCCCATGGCGGGGGCGTATCGCACCGTCACCTGCAGGCCGGGGATCTCGCGCGTCAGGCAATCTGCGGCGGCTTGCAAAGTCTGGTCGGTGCTGCCGACAAAGGCGACGCTGTGCCCTTCGCGGGCGGCGACCTGCAACAGCGGACGCAGCACATCCGACCCCGGTACCAAGGCCAGAGGTTTCCCAGCCAGCCGCGACAGCCACACGATCGGATTGCCATCAGCACAGATCAGGTCATGTGCGGCATAGGCCGCGCGGTAGGCGGGCAGCCGCCGCAACTTCACCAGATGATCAAGGTTGATGGTCGCCAAGGCAAAGCCCTGCCGCGCCCGCAGCCGTTCAGACACCAGTGCCAGAAGCGCCGAGGTGTCGGGAATGTTCACGGTCA
Organism: uncultured Paracoccaceae bacterium; assembly: GCA_937927675.1. Classification (GTDB taxonomy): domain Bacteria; phylum Pseudomonadota; class Alphaproteobacteria; order Rhodobacterales; family Rhodobacteraceae; genus Tabrizicola_A. The sequence goes on from CALBSG010000143.1 coordinate 9,620, forward strand.
GCACAGTTGCGCCAAAGCAGAATTGCACGGCAGGCACCTTCGTAGCGGGATTGTCTGTGCCTACCACGGTCGCCCGCCGCTTTTCGAGATGTAATGACCGGATCATCTGTCAGGCTTTGCGCAACAGACTGTTTCCACCCTGCCAAAACGACGCCTTTTCATTGCCTTGAGGGGGCGCTTTGGCTTAGCGAAGCCGGGATGACCATTGCAAGCACTCACCGCCAGGGCATCGACTTTGCCCGCTTCATTGCCGCCTTCGGGGTGGTGCTTGCCCATGTCTTGGCCAGCCCGGCTGACTGGGTGGGGCATGTCGCTCTGTCACTTTTTGCGCTTTTGACGGCGTTTCTTGCCGTGAAATCGGCCGAGAGGGCCGGGGGCGCCTATGCCTATGGGCCGCGGCTCAGGCGGCTGCTCTTGCCATGGGTGGTCTGGTCCCTGTTCTATTGGGTGGTCGAGGCGGCGATTACGGACGGGCCGGACAAGTTCCGTCCTTTGGTCGATCCGTGGAGCCTGCTGTACGGTGGGGCGATCCACTTGTGGTTTCTGCCCTTCATCGGGCTTTCTATGGGGCTGGTTGGCCCGGCGGTCAGCTATATCAGCACCCCGACGCGCTTGCTGGGGACTGCGGTCTTGTTGGTTGGGGTGTCGGCTCCCTTGTTTTGGGCGCACGAGGCGCTCAGCCTGCCCGCCCCCTTGGCGCAGTGGGCCTTTACCCTGCCGTGCTATGCGCTTGGCCTGCTGCTTGCCAAGGCGCAGGGCCTGGGGCGCCCCGGCATTGCGCTGGTGACGGGCGTCGTCTTGGCCGGTCTGGCCATCTGGATGGGGCAGGCGGCCCCTTGGACCTTTACCGTGCTGGCCGGGCTGTTGGGGTTTGAGCTGTTTTGGCGGCTGGCCCCGCGTGGCAATTGGGCGGTACATCTGGGGCAGGTCGCCTTTGGTATCTACCTGATCCATCCGTTCATGATGCTGGTACTTTACAAATTCACACCGCAGCTGACCGGGCCGGAGTTGCCTGTCCTGCTGCCCGCAGCGGTGGATTTTCTGGTGTCGTGGGGCGTTGTCGTTGCCCTGCGCCGGCTTCCCGCCTTTGCCCGCATCACCTGACCGCAAACAGAAGTGACCGCTCCCGCCGCCATGTGCTAAAGCAGATCAACACGTTCAGAAAGCAGCGCTGCCGTGCAAAGCCCGAACATCATTGCCTATATCGCGCTGGCGCTTTGGCCGTTGGTGACATGGCTGATGTGGCGCAAGCTCACCCCTGCGCAGGCGTTGATCTGGACCATTTTGGGCGGATATCTTCTGTTGCCCCCGGTCGCGGCGGCCTTCAACCTGCCGGTGGTGCCGGACCTGAACAAATCCACCATCCCCAACCTGATGGCATTTGCTGCGGCCCTTTGGCTGGCCAAGGACAAGATCGGACTCCTTCCCCAAAGCTGGTTGGGCAAGGCGTTGATCCTTGGTTATGTCCTGTCGCCCTTTGGCACGGTGCTGACCAATCCCGATCCGCTGTTTTTTGCGCAACTGTCGATCCCCGGCCTGCGGCTTTATGACAGTTTTGCCGCGGTGGCCTATCAGGCGATTGCCCTGATGCCGTTTTTTCTGGCCCGCCGCTATCTTGGCACCCCCGAGGGGATGCACGCCATCATCGCCGCGCTGGTTGTGGCAGGTCTGGCCTATTCGGTCCCGATGATTGTCGAGGCGGTCATGAGCCCGCAGATCAACGTCTGGATCTACGGGTTTTTCCAGCACGATTTCTTTCAGACCATGCGCTATGGCGGCTACCGGCCGGTTGTCTTCCTGCCGCATGGGCTGTGGGTCGCCTTTTTTGCCTGCATGGCGGCGCTGGCCGCCTTGACCACCCTGCGCCGCAACCCGGCCGAGCTGCGGCCCAAGGCGATGCTGACGGTGCTTTATCTCACGGCCATGCTGATCCTGTGCCGTTCGGCTGGGCCGATCATCTATCTGCTTGCACTGACCCCGCTGATCCTGCTGGCCCCGCCGCGCCTGCAGATCATGGTCGCGGCTGTTATGGCGCTGGTGGTGGTGGCATATCCGATCCTGCGGGGCGCGCATTTGGTGCCGGTGGATCAGATCCTTGATCTGGCCAACGGGCTTTCGCCCGACCGGGCCTATTCGCTGCGCTTTCGCATCGAAAACGAAGAAATCCTGCTGGCCCGCGCGCAAGAGCGCCCTTGGTTCGGCTGGGGCGGCTATGGCCGGTCTTTCACCCATGACCTTGAGACGGGCAAGGCGTTGAACATTGCTGACGGGGCTTGGGTCATTCTGATGGGGCAATATGGCTGGCTGGGCTATCTGACCGAATTCGGCCTGACCGCCCTGCCGCTTTTCCTGCTGTTGCGGGAGGCCTTGCGACAGCACGGCGCCGCCCTTTCGCCTTGGGTGGGCGCCGTTGCGCTGATCTTGGGGGCGAACATGGTGGATCTCTTGCCGAATGCCACCCACATTCCCTTTACATGGCTAATGGCCGGGGCGCTGCTCGGCGAGGCAGAGCGGCTTGCAACGCTGCGTGGCGACCGCACCGCCTTGGCCCGTCGTGAGGCGTTGCATGCGGGAAAACCGCTGAGGACGGTGATCTGATGCGGGTCGATATTGGGATTTTTGCTCATAACGAGGGTGCCGGGATCGCCGCGATGGTGGCGCGCCTGATGGCGCAGGATCTGTCGGGGCTGGAGGCGCGGGTGCTGGTGCTGGCCAATGGCTGCACCGATGACACCGTGGCGCAGGCCCGCGCCGCCGGGGCCGAGGTGGCGGACCTGCCGCTTGGCGGCAAGTCACGGACATGGAACCGCTTTGTCCATGATCTGTCGCGTCCCGTGGCCGAGGTGCTGGTCTTTGTGGATGCCGACATCGAATTTACCGCGCCCGACTGTCTGAAACGGCTGGCGCTGGGTCTGGCGGCACGGCCTGCGCTTTGGGTGCTGAACAGCCGACCGGTCAAAGACATCGTCGCCAGACCACACGGCCTGTCGCCATTGGACAAAATCATCGCTGCGGCCGCCGGCGGACTTGATGATTGGAAAACGGCCATCTGTGGCCAGCTTTATGCCATGCCAGCGGCCTGCGCGCGCCGTCTGCACTTGCCGATCGGTCTGCCGGTCGAGGATGGCTTTTTGCGCGCCATGGTCTTGACCGATGCGTTGACCATCCCAGAGGATTTCAGTCGCATCGATGGGCTGGAGGGGGTGTCGCACCTTTATGCCAGCGAACGCAGCCTGTCCGCACTGATCCGCCATCAGGTGCGGATTGTCATCGGTTCGGCCCTGAACTTTGTTGCCTTTGATGCCTTGCGTGCCCTTCCCAGCACGGCCCGGCGCCCGGCGCTTGCACAGGCGGCGGCCGATGAGGGCTGGCTGTCGCGGGCGGCCGGTGCCGCTTTGCCGCGCTGGCCGTTCGGCTTTGTGCCGTTTCATTTTTTGACCAAACGACTGGCCCGCGCGGTCGCGACGCCTGCACAATTTCTTCGCCCCAAGCGGGTGATCTTGCTGCTTTTGGGCTTTGGCTTTGACCTGATTGTTTACGTTTTGGCGCAATATCGCATGGCCCGGGGGGCAGGCGTCGGCTTCTGGTAAGCGAATCCGCCGTTTTCTCCGCGGCTTTGCGGCAAAAATGCGGCAGGATGGTGGCATTGTTCAGGGCTGCGGCACATTCGCCGCCGATCGCTTGGCAGGGTAGGAGGCTTGCCGCAATTCTGCTAAAATCTTGTTGTTTTACCTGACTCTGAAGCATCGAGTCGGAAAAGGGATTGGGCGTCTTATGACGGCAAATGATCGCACGGCGGGTATCGCCGACACCGACATTGCGATTGTCGGTATGGCCGCACATCTGCCCGGAGCGCCAGATATTGGCAGCTATTGGGCAAATCTGGTCGCCGGGGTGGAGTCGATCCGCGTGCTGTCAGAGGCGGATCTTTTGGCCGCCGGCGAAGACCCCGCCCGGATGCGCAAGGCGACCTATGTGCCAAGTGCCGCTGTTCTGGACGGCTTTGAAACCTTCGATGCCGAGTTCTTTGGCTTTTCGCCGAAAGAGGCGGCGATCCTTGATCCGCAGCACCGTCAATTTCTGGAAGTGGCTTGGGAGGCGTTGGAAAACGCAGCCCATCCGCCCGAAACCTTCAAGGGCGCGATTGGCGTTTATGCCGGCTGCGGTATGGGATCGTATTTCTATTTCAACCTGTGTTCCAACCGTGATCTGGTCGATCAGACCGGCATGTTCCTGTTGCGCCATACCGGCAATGACAAGGATTTTCTGGCCACTCGCGTCAGCCATATCTTCGACCTGAAAGGGCCGTCGATCAATGTGCAGACCGCTTGTTCGACCAGTCTTGTCGCGCTGCATTACGCGGCACAGGCGCTGCTGAACGGCGAATGTGACATGGCGCTGGCGGGGGGCGTCACCATCGAATTGCCGCAGGCCCGCGGGTATCTTTACACCGAAGGCGAAATTCTGTCGCCCGATGGTCACTGCCACGCCTTTGACCACAGGGCGCAGGGCACGGTTTTTGGGTCGGGCGCGGGCTGTGTGGTGCTGCGGCGGGCGCAGGATGCGATCCGCGATGGCGATCACATCTGGGCAATCCTGAAAGGGTCGGCCGTCAACAATGACGGGGCGGCCAAGGCAGGCTATCTGGCCCCTTCGGTCGATGGGCAGGCCCGCTGCATCGCCGAGGCGCAGGCGATTGCCGGGGTGGATGCGGGCAGCGTCACCTATGTGGAATGTCACGGCACCGGCACCTATCTGGGTGACCCGATCGAGGTGGCGGCTCTGACCCAAGCGTTTCGCGAGACGACGGACGCGGTCGGCACCTGCCGCATCGGCTCGGTGAAAACCAACATCGGGCATCTGGACACCGCCGCCGGGGTGGCCAGCTTGATTAAGGTGGCGCTGCAGCTCCATCACCGTCAGATGGCCCCCAGTCTGGGGTTTGAGGCGCCGAACCCCTCGATTGACTTTGAAACGAGCCCTTTCCGGGTGAATGACCGACTGACCGACTGGCAGGCGCCGGTGCTGCGGGCCGGGGTGAATTCGCTCGGCGTCGGCGGCACCAATGCCCATGCGGTGTTGGAAGAGGCCCCGCCGCGGGCCGCCTCCGAAGACAGCATCTTTCCGTTCCAGCCGCTGGTGATCTCGGCCAAGTCCAAGGCCGCTTTGGACGGGCAGGCGGCGCGTCTTGCGGCGCATCTGCGGACCCATCCCGAACAGCCTTTGGCCGATGTGGCCTATACGCTGAAGGAAGGTCGTCGCGCCTATGAAAAACGCCGGGTCATCGTGGCGGAAACCCATGAGGAGGCCGCCAGCCTGTTGGACGGTGCTGATACGCGGCGGGTGTTCAATCACGATTATCTTGGCGAAAGCCCCGAGGTTGTTTTCATGTTCCCCGGTGGCGGGGCGCAATATGCTGGCATGGCGCAGGATCTATATGAGACGGAACCCGTCTTTGCCGATTGGATGGACAAGGGCCTTGCGGTGCTGGAGCCGCAGTTGGATTACGCCATCCGCGATCTGTGGCTGCCTGCCAAGGGCCAAGAGGCGGCGGCGCATGAGGCGTTGAAAAAACCCTCGGTCCAGCTGCCGCTGATCATGATTACCGAATTCGCGCTGGCCAAGCTTTACGAAAGCTGGGGCGTCACACCGACTGCTTTGGTGGGCCATAGCATGGGCGAAAACACCGCTGCTGCGCTGGCCGGTGTCATGAGCTTTGAGGATTGCATCGGGCTGGTTCTGTTGCGCGGAAGGCTTTTTGACAGCATCGCCCCCGGCGGGATGCTGTCCGTGCCAATGGCCGATGCGGATTTGCGGGCGCATCTGACGGGCGATCTCGATCTGGCTTCGGTCAACGCGCCGGGGCTGTGTGTGGTGTCTGGCCCCGATGCGGCACTGAAGACATTGGCGGAAAAGCTGGCGGTGGACGGTGTGGAAACCAGCCGCGTCGCCATCGACATCGCAGCGCATAGCCGGATGCTCGAGCCGATCCTGAAACCCTTTGGCGATTATGTGCGTGGCATCCGGCTGTCGCCGCCGCGCCTGCCGATCATCTCGAACCGCACGGGCGCGGAGCTGACCGCCGCGCAGGCGACGGACCCGGAGTATTGGGTGCAGCATCTGCGAAATACGGTGAACTTCCAGCCCTGCATGGCGACGCTGATGGCGACAGGCCCGCGCGTTTATATGGAGATGGGGCCGGGCCGGGCGCTGTCTTCTCTGGCGCAGGCCAATGGTGTGGCCTCGGGGCAGGTGATCCCGGCGCTGCGCCACCCCGAACAGGTTATGGCCGATGATGCGTGGCACATTGGCGCCATCGCCCGCCTTTGGGCCTGCGGTGTCGCCGTCGATTGGGCGCAGATCTGGGCCGGGGCGCGGCGCAATCGCGTGGTGCTGCCGACTTACGCCTTTCAGAAAAAACCCTATTTCATCGCGCCCGGCAAATCCCAAACCGGTGCGACGCAAGCCCTGCCTGCCCGCGTCGAGGATATGACGAATTGGGGGTGGAAGCCGCATTGGAAACCCGTCTCCGCCGGGTTCGAGGCCGCCGATCTGGATGAGGCCACGCGGCAAAACTGGTTGATCTTCCTTGATGACGCGGGCCTTGGCGCGGCAACAGCCGCCGCCTTGCGCCGCGCGGGCCATGAGGTGCGCTGCGTCCGCGCGGCGGATACCTTTGGCCGGGTGGGAGAAGATTATGTGCTGGCCCCTGAACGTGGTCGAGACGGCTATGACGCCTTGATCCGTGATCTGGTGGCCCATGGCCATACGCCGGGGCGCATCGCACATTTTTGGGGCGTGACGCGGGGGGAAAGCTTCCGTCCCGGGTCTTCGTTTCTGCATCGCAATCTCGAGCAGGGCTTTTATTCGCTTATGTTCCTTGCCCAAGCCATGGCCGAGGAAAACCTGCCCCGCCCGATCCATCTGACGGCCTTTACCACGGGTGCCGCCCAGGTGCGGCAAGAGCCGCTGCGCTATCCCGAAAAGGCCACCCTGCTTGGCCCGATGCGGGTGATCCCGCGTGAACTGCCGGGCGTGACGGTGTCGCTTTGCGACCTGGAACTGCCCGCTGTTGCGCCGCGGGGCGGTGCCGATCTGTCTGATCTGACGCTGCGGGTTTTGGAGGAACTTTGCCAAGACCCTGCGGAACGCATTGCCGCCCTGCGCGGCGCGCGGCGCTATGAGCAGGGGCTGCGGCAACAGTCTTTGCCGGAAACCGGCATGACCTTGCCCGACGGCGCGCATGTGCTGATTACGGGTGGCTTTGGCGGGATCGGCCTGACGGTGGCCGAAGACCTGATCCGCCGCCATGGTGTCAAAATCACCCTGATTGCCCGCCGCGCCCTGCCGGACCGCGCGACATGGCCCCGCTATCTTGCCGCCCATGATGCGGGTGATCCGATCAGCCGCCGCATCTTGGCCTTGCAGCGGCTCGAAGCGCTGGGCGGTGAGATCATGGTGGCCCCGGCGGATGTTTGTAACATGCAAGACATGTCGGCGGCGCTGCAGGCCGGCGAGGCCCGCTTTGGCCGGGTTCACGCGGTGATCCATGCGGCCGGGGTGGTGGAGGACGGCGCCCTGATGCTGAAGACCCCCGCGCAGGTGGAGGAGGTCTTTGCGCCCAAACTGCATGGCACGCAGGTTTTGAACCGGCTGTTTCCCGATGGTGCACTTGATCTGATGGTGCTGTTTTCGTCCACCTCGACTGTCACCGGGCCTGCTGGGCAGATCGACTATGTTGCGGCCAATGAATACCTGAACGCCTTTGCCAAATCACGGGCAGGCGGCAAGACCCGGGTTGTCGCGCTGAACTGGGGCATCTGGACTGGCGTCGGCATGGCGGCCGAGGCCTTGTCCGACCGCACGGGCCGGGTGCCAGCGCCGATGGTGCCGATTTCCGCCCCGCTGCTGGATGAGGCGGGCTTTGACAGCTTTGGCAACCGCATGTTTGCGGCAACCTATGGCCTTGATCGCTGGGTGCTGGACGGCCATCGTACCGCGGACGGACAAGCGCTGATCCCCGGCACCGGATATCTGGAGATCGTGGCCGAAGCGATGCAGGCCCAAGGCGAGGCTGGCGCTTTTGAATTGCGCGATCTTTTCTTCTTCAGCCCCTTGGCCGTTGACACCGGCAAGGGGCGCGAGGTGCGGGCCAAACTGATCCGCTCTGACGAAGGCTATGGGTTTGAACTGCGCTCGGCTGTGACGGTGAAGGGGCGCAAGGGCTGGCAATTGCATGCTCAGGCGCGGGTGTTGCCAATTCCTGCTGCGCCACGCCACATGGATATCGCGGCCATCGCCGCCCGCCTGCCCGCACCTGAGGTTGGCGAAGGGTTGGCCAGCCCGCAAGAGGCGCATCTTAACTTCGGCCCGCGGTGGCGGGTTTTGTGCAGCCGCGCGACCGCCGGGGAGGAGGGGCTGGCCAAGCTGGCCTTGCCCGCCGCCTATCAGGCCGAGGCGGGGGAGTGGCTTTTGCATCCCGCGCTGATGGATCTGGCGACCGGCTGGGCCATGGATTTGATCTACGGCTATCGCCCCGATCATCTTTGGGTGCCGGTGTCTTACGCCCTGATCCGTGTGCATCGCCCCTTGCCGGGCGAAATCGTCAGTCATGTGAGAAACGCCGCCCCAAACCGCGCCGATGGGGCGACGGCCAGTTTCAATGTCACCCTTGCCACCCCGTCAGGTGAGGTTTGCGTTGAGATCGAAGGCTTCACCATCCGCAAACTGGAAGGGGCGCTCCAGTTCGGGGCGCCCGATCCGCGGGCGCTGGATTATGACGATAGCCCTGTGCAGGCCAAACCCGCGTCGCCTGCCGAAGAGCGCCTGATGCATGCGTTTTCCCAAGGCATTCGCCCTGACGAGGGGGCTGCGGCCTTTTCCCGTGCGGTTGGGTTGGGGCAAGCCCAGATCATCGTCTCGTCGCTGGATCTGCCCGCGCTGGTCCGCCAGACGGCCGAGGCAGAGGCTGCGAAAACAGAAGGTCAAAGCTTTGACCGACCCGATCTTGATACGGCCTATGTTGCGCCGCGCAATGATATTGAACGAACCCTGACAGGGTTTTGGCAAGAGTTGCTGGGCGTTGGCCAAGTGGGGGTCGAGGACAGTTTCTTTGATCTTGGCGGTCACAGCCTGATTGCGGTGCGCCTGTTTGCCATGGTCAAGAAAGCCTATCGCGTCGATTTCCCGATTTCGATTCTGTTCGAGGCCCCAACGGTGGCGGCCTGTGCCGCCCTGATCGCGGCCGAGGTGGGCGATCCCGGCACGACGGACGCCCCTTCCAAAGTCGCGCCCCCGGCCCGCCGTTTCACCCATCTGGTGCCGATGCATCAGGGTGAAGGTGGTCCGCGCCAGCCGTTTTTCCTTGTCGCGGGGATGTTCGGCAATGTCTTGAACCTGCGCCATCTGGCGCAGTTGATTGGTGGCGACCGGCCCTTTTATGGGCTACAGGCGCGCGGGCTTTTGGGAGATCAGGCCCCGCATCTCACCCTGCCAGAGGCGGCGGCAGATTACATCGCCGAGATGCGGCAGGTGCAGCCCAAGGGGCCCTATATGCTGGGCGGTTTTTCGGGCGGCGGCCTGACCGCTTGGGAAATGGCGCGGCAGTTGAAAGAGGCGGGCGAGGAGGTGTCGCTCTTGGTGCTTCTCGACACGCCCTTGCCCCAACGCCCCCCACTCAGCCATGCCGACAAGGCGGCGATCAAATGGGCAGAGTTGCGGGCCGAAGGGCCGGGTTATCTGGTGGCATGGGCCAAGACCCGCTGGGCGTGGGAGGTGCAAAAGCGCCAACCCAAAAGCGATGCGACCGGCCCGGCGCAATTCCACAATGGCGCAATCGAGGCCGCCTTTCGCCATGCGATTTCGGTCTATGACATGCCCGCGCGGGTCGGGGCGACGGTGCTGTTCCGTCCGCCCTTGGATCTGAAATGGCAGGTCACGAGCGGAAACTGGGTGTCATCGGCAAAGGAATATGTCTTCTCCGACAATGACCTGACCCGCTTTGCGCCCGGCTTGCAGGTGATTGAGGTGCCGGGGGATCATGACAGCATGGTGCTGGAGCCGAATGTCCGGGTGATGGCGGCCCAGTTGAAGGTGGTCATTGCCGAAGCCGAAGGCCAGCCGACCAATATCGTCAGACTGGCAGCGGAGTAGGACATGGCCCGGCTTTTGACCGTCATCCTGAACTGGCGCACCCCCGAGATGACACTGCGCTCGGTCGAGGCGGCACTGGTGGCCTTGCAGGGCATCGATTGTGCGCTGGTGGTGGTGGACAATGATTCCGGCGATGGGTCATTTGAAAAGCTGTCTGCGGCGGTGACTGCCAAAGGGTGGGATCGCGGTCCGCAACAGGTGCGCGTCTTGCAATCGGGGCGCAATGGCGGCTTTGGCGCGGGCAATAATTTCGGCATCCGGGCGGGTTTGCCCGATGGAGCGCGGCCAGATTACGTCTATATCCTGAACTCTGATGCGTTCCCCGCGCCGGGGGCGATCCGTGCGCTGCTGACCCATCTGGATACCCACCCCGCGACAGGTTTTGCCGGCAGTCACATCCACAGCCCCGAAGGTGAGGCACATCGCACCGCGTTTCGTTTCCCCTCGATCCTTGGTGAGTTTGAGCAGAATATTCGATTTGGCCCGGTGTCTAAACTTCTGGCGCGCTGGATCGTGGCGCAACCCTTAGATCGGAAGAGC
>CALBSG010000144.1 GCA_937927675.1 uncultured Paracoccaceae bacterium
CGGAGCGGCCATGCTGGCCGATCGCGACGAAACTGCCGCCGACAACCCCTATGTCACCCGCGCCGCGCGGGTGTTCGGGCCGAAGCCGGGGCAATATGGCCTTGGCATGGGCGTTGCCATGGATGACTTCACACCCGAGGCACGGGCGGCGGCAGGCGAGGCGTGGCTCGCGGCCTCATCTTGGGCAATTGGCATCGACGGCCAGTCGCGCGATGATCGGGCCGGGCTTGAGGCGCGGTTGAAAACCGCTGACAGCTTTGTCCACGCCCAAGATCTGCCCGAAAGCGATGTGCTTTTGGCCGGGGATTATGCCGCGCATGAGGCCGGGTTTGCGGCGGCCTTGGCGCGGCTTGGGGCTGCGAAGCCTGCGCTTTATCATCTGGATGCGACCCAACCTGACCGCCCGCGCGCCCGTAGCCTGTCTGAGGAGATTGCCCGTGTGGTGCGCGCCCGCGCCGCCAATCCGGCTTGGGCCGATGGCATGATGGCGCATGGTTTCCGGGGGGCGGCCGAAATTGCGGCCACCGCAGATCATATGGCGGCCTTTGCCCATCTGGCGGGCGTGGTGCCGCCGCATCTGTTCGATCTTTACCACGAGGCGACCCTTGGCCGCGAAGATCTGACCGCCTTCATGGCGCGGGAAAACCCGCAAGCCTTGGCCGCGCTGCGGGATTTGTTCCAGCGGTTGGCCGATGCCGGGCTTTGGCAAACCCGCCGCAATTCCATCGCGGCGGCCTTGGGGGGGGGCGCAGCATGACCGAACCGTCCTTTCAGGTGCAGGGCTGGTGTCCGGGTGCGCTGCGCCCGATGATGTCGGGCGACGGGCTGGTGGTGCGGGTGCGCCCGCAGGCTGGGCGTTTGACGCCCGATCAGGCCGCCGGAATTGCGGCGGCGGCGCGGGCGCATGGCAATGGGCTGATTGACCTTTCAGCGCGGGGCAATGTGCAGTTGCGCGGCGTCAGCGCAGCCGCGCATCCTGCCCTGATCGCCGATCTGCGCGCCCTTGGTTTGATTGACGCCGATGCGGGCGACGAGGCCCGGCGCAATATCCTTGTCACGCCCTTTGCCGATGCCGCCACCGACGCGTTGGCCGCCCGGCTTGGTGCGGCGCTGTCCCAGATGCCGCCCTTGCCCGGCAAGTTCGGCTTTGTCGTCGATACCGGGGCCGCGCCGGTCTTTGGTGGCATTGCGGGCGATATCCGATTTGAACGTGGGGCGGATGGGGCGCTTTTGATCCGGTGCGAGGGGGCCGCGCTTGGGGCCGTCGTGACCGAGGATGCAGCCCCCGAAGCCGCAGTGGCGCTGGCCCAGTGGTTCGTCGCCGCAGGCGGCGTGACGGATGGCCGGGGCCGGATGGCGGCGCTGATTGGGCGCGGGCTGACCCCCGAGGGCCGGCTGGCGCCTCAGATTGCACCCGGCCCCGCTGCCCCCGCTGCAGCGCCCGGTCTGGTGGCCGAAGGTGCCTTGGTGGGCTTTGCTTTTGGCCAGATGACGGCGGATACCTTGGCGGGCCTTGCCGCGCTTGGCCCCTTGCGCATCACCCCTTGGCGGATGGTTCTGGTCGAGGGGCTGCGCGTGCTGCCCGATCTGCCGGGCCTGATCCTGCGACCGGACGACCCGATCCGCCGGGTTGAGGCCTGCTCGGGTGCGCCGGCCTGTTTGCAGGCGCTGGCCCCGGTGCGGGACCTTGCGTCGCGGCTGGCCCATGATGTCCCCGCGGGGCGGCTTTTGCATGTTTCGGCCTGCGCCAAAGGCTGCGCCCATCCGGGCCGCGCTGATCTGACCCTTGTTGCCACGGCGGAAGGCTTTGACCTGATCCGCAACGGCTCTGCCCATGATACCCCTGACCGGAGGGCGCTGGCCCCCGAGACGATTGACCTGAAAGGACTGTTCTGATGCCGCATGTCTATGAAACCGATGGTGCGGCGATCTACGTCCAGTCCTTCGCCACCATCCGGGCCGAGGCCGATCTGGCGCGCTTTACCCCCGAGGAAGAGGTCGTCGCAGTTCGCATGATCCATGCCGCGGGCATGGTCGGGCTGGAACGGCATGTACGCTTTACCCCCGGCATGGCGATTGCCGCACGGGCCGCGCTGGAGGCAGGGGCACCGATCCTGTGCGATGCGCGTATGGTCAGCGAAGGTATCACCCGGCCGCGTCTGCCTGCGAACAATGAGGTGATCTGCACCCTGCATGACCCATCGGTGCCAGCCCTTGCAGCCAAGATCGGCAACACCCGGTCGGCGGCAGCCGTGGAGTTGTGGCGTCCGCATCTGGCGGGGGCGGTGGTCGCCATCGGCAATGCGCCGACCGCGCTGTTTCACCTGTTGAACATGCTGGAAGACCCTGATTGCCCGCGTCCGGCCGCCATTATTGGCTGCCCGGTCGGCTTTATCGGGGCTGCGGAATCGAAAGAGGCGCTGATGGTTGCCCCCCCTTGCCCCGCCGTGATCGTCGAAGGACGGTTGGGGGGCTCGGCTATCACGGTCGCCGCTGTCAACGCGCTTGCAAGCCGGAAGGAATGACCATGGCCCCGATTGGACGCATTATCTGTGCCGGCCTTGGTCCGGGCGACCCGGATCTGATCTCGGTCCGTTCGGATCGCGCAATCCGTGCGGCCCGCCATATCGCCTATTTCCGCAAGA
>CALBSG010000145.1 GCA_937927675.1 uncultured Paracoccaceae bacterium
TACCCTTGCCCGCGCCCTGCATGTTCTGGCCATTGTCCACTGGATCGGTGGCGTCGCCATGGTAACGCTGGTGCTGTTGCCCGGCCTGATGCGGGCGGTGCCCGGCCCCGAACGGCTGGCGCTGTTCGAAATGATCGAGGGGCGTTTTGGCGCGCAGGCCAAGATCTCGACCCTGTTGGCAGGCGCTTCGGGCCTGTGGATGACATGGGAGCTGGACGCTTGGGGGCGGTTCAGTGATCCGGCGGCATGGTGGATGACGGCGATGCTGGCGGTCTGGGCCATCTTCACCGTGGTTTTGTTTGTCGCCGAACCTTTGGTGCTGCACCGTTGGTTCCATGCACGGTCCTTGCGCGACCCCGAGGGAACGTTCCGGCTGGTCTTGCGCTTTCATCGGGTGCTGCTGGCGCTGTCGCTTGTCACCGTTGCGGGGGCGGTGCTGGGGGCGCATGGCGCGATCTGAGCGGCTTGCAGGCCGGCTTGGGTGCGCTATGGTCTTGGCCGTTGTGATGGAGTGTTGCAGATGACCGCCCGCCACGCCGATTTTCCCGTAGATCCGCAGTTCGTCAGCCGCTGGTCCCCCCGCGCCTTTGCGCCCAGGCCGATGACCGAGGCGCAGGTGATGAGCCTGTTGGAGGCCGCCCGCTGGGCGCCCTCTGCCTCAAACCATCAGCCGGCGCGGTTTGCTTGGGGCTTGCGCGGCGATGCGGCTTTTGCGGCGATCCATGGCGGCTTGATGGGGTTCAATACGGTTTGGGCGGGCAAAGCTGCGGCGCTGGTGGTTGTGGCCTCAAAGCCCGTGGTGGAAAAGGATGGCGAGGCGGCGGAAAATGTCTGGCACGCCTTTGATGCTGGCGCCGCTTGGATGAGCATGGCCTTGCAAGCGCAAGCCATGGGGCTGGTGGCCCATGCCATGGGCGGGTTTGAGGCCAAGGTTCTGGCCCCTGCGCTGCATCTACCCGACGGCTATATCATCCATGCGGTGGTGGCATTTGGCACCCAAGGCAATGCGGAAGATTTGCCCGAAAAACTGCAAGCGCGCGAAAATCCCAGCCCACGCCGCCCGGTGGCCGATGTGGCAGGGCATGGCAGGTTCCCCGCGTAATTTCCTTGGCCTCACGCCTCGGCCACGTCGCTGGACCCGAAAAGTATAAAAAAAGGCCCGCATCGCTGCGGGCCTTTTCGTCATTCCAATTCGATCGTGCCCGGCGGCTTTGAGGTGCAGTCGTAGAACACCCGGTTCACGCCTTTGACCTCATTGATGATCCGGGTCGCGGTTTCTGACAGGAAGTCATGGCTGAAGGGGTAGTAATCCGCCGTCATGCCATCGACCGAGGTGACCGCTCGCAGGGCAAGGGCGTAATCATATGTCCGCCCGTCACCCATCACGCCCACGGTGCGCATCGGCAAGATCGCGGCAAAGGCCTGCCAGATCTCGTCATAAAGCCCGTGCTTGCGGATCTGGTCGATATAAACCGCATCGGCCCGGCGCAGGATATCCAGCTTTTCGCCGGTGATCTCACCGGGGCAGCGGATCGCCAGACCCGGACCGGGGAAGGGGTGGCGGCCGATGAACGATTGCGGCAGACCAAGTTCGCGGCCCAAGGCGCGGACCTCGTCCTTGAAAAGTTCGCGCAAGGGTTCAACCAGCTTCAGCCCCATCTTTTCCGGCAGGCCGCCGACGTTGTGGTGCGATTTGATGGTGACAGAAGGCCCGCCAGAAAAGCTGACCGATTCAATGACATCGGGGTAGAGCGTGCCTTGGGCAAGGAACTCGGCCCCGTCGATTTCATTGGCGTATTTCTGGAAGACTTCGATGAAGAGCCGACCAATGGTCTTGCGCTTCACCTCGGGGTCAGACACGCCCTCAAGCTGGCCAAGGAACAGTTCGGATTCATCGGCGTGGATCAGGTTCAGGTTGTAGTTCTCGCGGAACATCTTGACGACCTGTTCCGCCTCGCCCAGCCGCAACAGGCCGTGGTCAACGAAAACGCAGGTGAGTTGGTCGCCAATGGCTTCGTGCAGCAGGATGCCGGTGACCGAGCTGTCAACGCCGCCGGAAAGGGCGCAGATCACCTTTTTGTCGCCGACCTGCGCGCGGATTTTCGCAATCATTTCCTCGCGGTAGGCGCCCATGGTCCAGTCGCCCTTGAAGCCGGCGAGCTTTACAAAATTCTCGTAAAGTTTCGCGCCCTTGGGGGTGTGATGCACCTCGGGGTGGAACTGGACGGCATAGAAGTTGCGGGCGAGGTCTGCGGTGATGGCGAAGGGCGCATTGGGCGATGTGCCATAGACCTGAAAGCCGGGGGCGATCTTGGACACATGGTCGCCATGGCTCATCCAGACCTGTTCGTCGCCGTCGTCGAACCAGCCATCCAAAAGCGGCAGGCGCTCGGCGGTCGGCGTGACAAAGGCCTTGCCAAATTCGGCCGTTCCATGGCCGCCTTCGACGTGGCCGCCCAGGCAATGCATCATCACCTGTTGACCATAGCAGATGCCAAGGATCGGCACGCCCAGATCAAAGGCGGCTTTCGGCGGCATCGGCGCGCCGTCCCAATACACCGAGGCGGGACCGCCCGAAAAAATCACGGCCTTGGGCCCAAAGGCCCGAAGGAAGGCATCATCCACTTTGTTATAGGGGTGGATTTCGCAATAGACGTTCAGCTCGCGTAGGCGGCGCGCGATCAGTTGCGTCACCTGAGAGCCGAAGTCGATGATGAGAAGGCGGTCATGTTGGGTCATGGTTTCGCCTAAGCAATGACGAAGAGAATCGCAAGAGGCAGACCGCGACGGGGGTTTCACATCCCCGCACCCCCCGTGGGATATTTGTGCCCCGTTGAAGCGCGAGTTCAGTCGCTTTTGAGGGGGGAATCTGTCGCTTTTGGCGGTCATGCGACGCTTTTCCGAGGCGGATTTGGGCGGGTTCGGCGCATAAGGGGCAAAATCAGCTTTCGGAGGCTTATCATGAGCGATGTTGCAGCAGGGCGTCGGGCCCGTGGTGGTGGCGGTTCTGCCCGTCGGGCGGAACGTACGGCGGTGTCTTTTGAGACCGCGAAGTTCATCCAGCGCAATATCCCGAATTTCGAGATCCTGAACGAAGAAGCGTTGCAGATCATCGAACACAACGCGGAAACCGTGTTGGAAGAAATCGGCGTCAACTTCGTTGAGAATGAAGTTGCGTTGCAGCGTTGGCGCGATGCCGGGGCGGATGTGCAGGGCGAGCGGGTTCGTATTCCCCGTGGTTTGGCGCGTGAACTGATCAAGACCGCACCGAAGACCTTTACCCAGCATGCCCGCAACCCCGAGCGTTCGGTGGAAATCGGCGGCCGCAATCTGGTTCTAGCGCCGGTCTATGGCCCGCCCTTCGTGCATGATGCCAAGGGTGGCCGCCGCTATGCCACGATCGAGGATTTCCGCAATTTCGTGAAGCTTGGCTATATGTCCAAGTGGCTGCACCACTCGGGCGGCACGGTTTGTGAGCCGACCGACGTTCCGGTGAACAAGCGTCACCTCGATATGCTGTTGGCGCACATGACCCTTTCGGACAAGCCCTTCATGGGTTCGGTCACGGAACCGTCGCGCGCAGCAGATTCGGTGGAAATGGCCAAGATCCTGTTCGGCAGCGATTTCGTTGACCAGAACACGGTGATGACCTCGCTGATCAACATCAACTCGCCGATGACCTTTGACGGCATCATGATGGGCGCGTTGGAAGAATACGCCATGGCCAATCAGGCCGCCATCGTGTCGCCGTTCATCGTCGGGGGCGCTATGGCGCCGGTGACGGTGGCTGGCACGCTGACGCAGGTTTTGGCCGAGGTTCTGGCCGGCGTTTCCTACAGCCAGCTGATCCGCAAGGGTGCGCCGGTGATTGCGGGCGCGTTTGTGACCTCGATCGACATGAACTCGGGTGCGCCGACCTTTGGGACGCCGGAAGCCAGCCACGTGACCTATGGCGTTGGCCAGCTGGTTCGCCGTCTGGGGCTGCCCTATCGTTCGGCTGGTGGCTTCTGTGGCTCCAAACTGCCCGACGCGCAGGCGGCTTACGAATCGGCCAACAGCCTGAACATGGGTCTGCTGTCTGGCGTGAACTTCATGCTGCACGCTTGTGGCTGGCTGGAAGGCGGTCTGGTGTCGTCTTACGAAAAGTTCGTCATGGACGCCGACCAACTTGGCGCGCTGCACCATCTGGCGCAGGGCGTGGCGGTGGATGCCAACGGTCAAGGCATGGACGCCATCCGCGAAGTCGGTCCGGGCGGCCACTATCTGGGCTGCGCCCATACCCAAGCCAACTTCAAATCGGCTTTCTGGCGGTCGGATCTGCTGGACTACAAGCCCTATGAAACCTGGGCGGAAGAAGGCGCGCGCGACACCATGGCCTTGGCCGGTGAGCGGGTCGAAAAGATGCTGGCCGATTACCAGCAACCGCATCTGGACGAAGGCATCCGTGAGGGGCTGGAAGCCTATGTCGCCAAGAAGAAAGAGTCGATGCCGGACGCGTTCATGTAATCAGATCCCTGATTGCATCCAAATATGAAACAAAAGGCCCGCCGGATCATGGCGGGCCTTTTGCATTTCACAGCTTCTGTCACAGGGCCATGCGGCGCGGCAACAGCCGGATTTCGGCGATCAGCGCCACCAGAACTTCAATATGGCGGGCCACTGGATAGTTCAGGTCATCGGTCTTGCGGATTTCCTCCAGCCGCGCCTCTTCGGCCAAAAGTTGCGGCACATTGCGCTCTGCCGTGGCCGGAAGCGACAAAATCCGTCGCAGATCCCGGTCGCGGCGGTAATCCTGCAACCCGAATCGGGCGGCGCGGATCAACAGACGCGGGCGGCGCAGATTGGCGAGGATGGCGGCAAAGTCGGTCATGGCAAGCTCCTGCAAGTGAGGATGCCATCCTAAATCATCACAACCATACGTTGCGTCTTTGCCGCAACAAGCGCGCGATGGTCGTTGGTTTGTTTAATATTTCGAAACAATTATGGGTTTCACAACGGAAATTAACACTTGGGTAAGAAATGCCACTCAAGGTTGAGTTATTCGAAAGATCCTACCCGACCGGACCTTGCCGATCTCACCCCGCTGAATGAGCCACGCGATGCCTGCCAATCTTTCCCCCTTGCTTCATCTGCCAGACTGGCTACCCGACGCGGTGCGGCTGTATCTGGACCACACGGCCGAGGGGAAATCGCTGCGGGCGCTGGCGCGGCGCGATGGCTGCCATGCCTCGACGGTGCTGCGTACGGTGCGTCGCTATGAAAAACGCCGGGAAGACCCGCTTTTGGACGAGGCGCTGGATGCGCTGGTTCAGGGGCATGTCTCGCGGTTGCAAGATCCCGCCGCAAAGGAGCCTGCCCAGATGACGACCATGATCCGCCCCTCGCAAGGCGCTGTCGACGAGATCACCTTGAAACGAGAGGGGTTACGCATCCTGCGCCGGTTGGCTGAACCGGGCGCCACGCTGGCGATTGCGCCGGATATGGAAAAGGCGGTGGTGATGCGCGAATTTCCCGACGGCCGCTGCGCCCGGCTCGCGGTGGTGGACCGTGGGGTGGCACAGGGCTTTGTCTTGCAGGACTGGATTTCCTGCCGCAAGGCCGGGCGGGTATCGACCTATGAACTCAGCGCGCCGGGGCGTGCGCGGTTGAAGCGGATGATCGAGGAAGACGATCAGGCGCGGCTGGCGAGTGGCATGGCCGAGGCGCCGATGGCCTTTGCCGATCAACACCGGATTTGGGGCGACAGGCTGGTGACGGGCGAGGAGGGCCCCCGCCGGGTGCGGCACAATCTGGCCGAAAGCCCGGTTACGGTTTTGGGCCGCCGCCGCGAAAAGGATGGCCGCCCCTTTCTGGAACCGGGTCTGGTGGAGGCCGCCGAGCGGCTGCGCGAGGATTTTGAACTGGCGCAGATGGGGCCGCGGGTGGCGCAGAATTGGGAGCGGTTTTTGACGGTCAGTGACCGCGGCGGGTTTCAAAATGACGCCGGATTGGCGCAGGGGCCCCGTGTGGCACGGGACCGCGTGGCGGCGGCGTTGCGCGATCTGGGGCCGGGGCTTGGCGATGTGGCGCTGCGGGTGTGCTGCTTTTTAGAAGGGATCGAGGCGGCCGAACAGCGCATGGGGTGGGCCGCGCGGTCGGGCAAGATCGTGCTGCGCATCGCCCTGCAACGCCTGCGGCGGCATTATGACGAGACCTATGGCAAGCATGGCCCCCTGATCGGCTAATCAGTTCGGTCAGGTTGCGATATAGCGGTCGCGGCGGTGGTTGATGGCCAGAAACAGGTTGAACACCACCGCCCCGGCAAAGGACCAGATCAGCGGCCCGGTGTCGATCACAAAGGCCGAGACGGCGAACAGGACAACATCAAAGGCCAGTTGTGCATAGCCCGCCGGAAAGCCGGTGCGATCTTGCAGCATCAGCCACAGGATCGAAATCCCGCCAAAGCTGCCGCCATGGCGCACCACGGCGAGGGCCGCGATGCCGAAAAGGATGCCAAAGAGCAGGGCCGCAAAGGCCGGGTGAATTTGCGAAAACCCCAGCCAGCGCGGCAAAAGTGCGGTCAGCACCGAGAGCGCGGCCAAGGTTATCAGGGTTTTCACCGCAAAACGCGCGCCCATCCGCCGCCAACCGAACCACAGAAAAGGCACCGAGACGGCGAAATATACCGCCGGAAAGGGCAGGTGAAGCCCATAGGCAATCAGCGCCGCCACCCCGGTGGTTTGGCCTGCCACAAAGCCCATGAAAGTCAGGATATGCATGCCGACAGCCGCCATGCAGACGCCAAAGCCGATGCCTTGGATATCTTCGATCAGGGAGTGATGTGTCGGGTCTGTCATGGGACAAGCCTAGGCTTGTCTTCGATAAAAGTCAATAATGCTGACCTAAAATGGGGGCGCTATAATAAGAAGGGGCCGGGGGGGCCAGCCCCCCGGCCCCCCGGGATATTTTCACCACATCGAAGGCAGATTAGCCTTTGAGCGCCTTGTTCAGGTATTCATCGACCTTTTCCAGATAGCCCATGGTGGTGAGCCATTTCTGATCGGGGCCGACGAGGAGTGCGAGGTCTTTGGTCATCCAGCCGTCTTCGACGGTATCGACGCAGACCTTTTCCAGCGTGGTGGCAAAACGGGCCAATGCCTCGTTGCCGTCCAGTTTGGCGCGGTGCTTCAGGCCACCGGTCCAAGCAAAGATCGACGCGACCGAGTTGGTCGAGGTCTCTTTGCCCTTCTGGTGTTCGCGGTAGTGACGGGTCACGGTGCCGTGGGCGGCCTCGGCTTCGACGATCTGGCCATCGGGGGTCATGAGGACCGAGGTCATCAGGCCCAGCGAGCCGAAGCCCTGCGCCACGGTGTCGGACTGCACGTCGCCGTCATAGTTCTTGCAGGCCCAGACATAGCCGCCCGACCATTTCAGCGCCGAAGCCACCATGTCGTCGATCAGGCGGTGTTCGTAGGTGATGCCAGCTTTCTTGAACGCGTCGGCGAATTCGGCGTCAAACACCTGCTGGAACAGATCCTTGAAGCGGCCGTCATAGGCCTTGAGGATGGTGTTCTTGGTCGACAGGTACACCGGCCAGCCTTTCAGCAGGCCATAGTTCATCGACGAGCGGGCGAAATCGATGATCGACTGGTCAAGGTTGTACATGCCCATGGCCACACCGGCGGCGGGGGCATCGAACACGTTCTTTTCGATGACCGTGCCATCCTCACCGACGAATTTCATCGTCAGCTTGCCCTTGCCGGGGAAGTGGAAGTCGGTCGCGCGGTATTGGTCACCAAAGGCGTGACGGCCGATGACGATGGGTTTGGTCCAGCCCGGAACCAGACGCGGCACGTTTTTGCAGATGATCGGCTCGCGGAAGATCACGCCGCCAAGGATGTTGCGGATGGTGCCGTTCGGCGATTTCCACATCTGCTTGAGGCCGAATTCTTCGACACGCTGCTCGTCCGGCGTGATGGTGGCGCATTTCACCGCGACACCGACCTTTTTGGTCATTTCGGCAGAATCGATGGTGATCTGGTCGTTGGTGCGGTCACGCTCTTCGATGCCCAGATCGTAGTACAGCAGGTCCACATCCAGATAGGGCAGGATCAGCTTTTTCTTGATGAAGTCCCAGATGATCCGGGTCATCTCGTCGCCGTCCATCTCGACGATGGGATTGGCTACCTTGATCTTGGTCATGGGCGTGCCCTTTCTGGTGTTGGGATTCGGGTTGCTGGCGTCATAGCGGAAATCAGGGCGCTTGGGAAGCGTTGTATGCGAATGTATACCGAAATCTTACCCCGAAATCCCGGCTGCAACGGGTCTGCGAGGGTCTGCGAGGGTCAGCCGAAGTAGCTGCGGGTCTTGTCCTTGACCCAAGACCAAAGCGCCGGCGCGCCACGGGCAACTTTGGCACCGACACGGGATTCAAGCTGCTCTGCGGTGACATTGTAGGTCACCCAGGTGCCGCCCCCCGACATCAGGTTCGCCATCACGGGCTGCACGCGGTCAAGCGACTTGGCAAAGACCGCATCCGGGGTTTCGGCCGCTTCAAATTCATCCCACAGCGTACGAAAGGCGGCGGCCTGATCGGCGGGCAAAAGACCGAAAATCCGGTCGGCGGCGCGCTGTTCGGCGGCTTGGGTTTCTGCGCTGGCATGGGCATGGCCATTGGCCGAATGGATCGGCACATCGCCGACATCAATTTCAACCAGATCATGCAGCAAAAGCATGCGGATGACCCGGTCGATGTTGACGCCGGGCGCGGCCTGATCGGCAAGGGTCAGAGCATAAAGCGCCAGATGCCAGCTATGTTCGCCCGAGTTTTCCGGGCGTGAGCCATCGACCAAGGTCGTGGCGCGCAGCACGGATTTCAGCCGGTCTGCTTCGTTCAGAAAATCGAACTGTGCTTGCAGGCGGTCTGAGGTCGGGGCGGTCAATGCCCGCCGCCCTGATCCAGCACAACACGCGGGCCAGACCCGCCCTCGCGCTTGGCTTTCAGGCTGGCCTCGATGAAGGCACGGCCGCGCCTTTCCGCGACGCGCACGCGATAGGCGGTCAGAAACGCCTCTTGCATGGTGGGAGAGGCATCAAGCAAGACCTTGGACACTTTGTCGAAAAACCGCTCGTCGCCCAGTTCTTCCATGGCCGCGATCACCTCGAGGGCCAAGGCATCGCCCATATCCTCCAACACTGACATTTAGCGGCTGGCCTCCCCCAGACGGCGCTTCACATAGGACGACACCGTGTTGATCATCGGCTTCATGTGGGCTTCGTCATCCTTGAAGAAGTGATCGGCGCCTTCGATCTGTTCATGGGTGATGGTGATGCCCTTTTGCTCGTGCAGTTTGTTCACCAGCGCCGTTGTGTCTTTTGGCGGGGCCACCTTGTCGGCGGTGCCGTTGATGATCAGACCCGAGGAGGGGCAGGGCGCAAGGAAGGAGAAATCGTAAAGGTTCGCCGGCGGCGCGACCGAGACGAAGCCGGTGATTTCCGGGCGGCGCATCAAAAGCTGCATGCCGACCCAGGCGCCGAACGAAAAGCCTGCAACCCAGCAATGCTTGGCGTTTTGGTTCATGGATTGCAGATAATCCAAGGCCGAGGCGGCATCGCTCAGCTCGCCAATCCCCATGTCATATTCGCCTTGGCTGCGCCCGACGCCGCGGAAGTTGAACCTCAGTACCGTGAAGCCCAGATTGTAAAAGGCGTAGTGCAGGTTGTAGACCACCTTGTTGTTCATCGTGCCCCCGTAGTTCGGGTGCGGATGCAGCACGATGGCAATCGGGGCGTCGCGCTCTTTTTGCGGGTGGTAGCGGCCTTCGAGACGGCCTTCGGGGCCAGCAAAAATCACTTCGGGCATTGGTGTCGCCTGCTTTCATCGAGGTGCGGTTCATTGACCTGACCGCACGGACAATCTAGAGCCGTTCCAAGACGTTTTTCTCGGACGGTTTGCCAATTTCAGGTAAGACTTGGGGGCTGTGCCGTCAATGGAGAAGCGCGGGGTTTAAGGGGGCTTGCGATGAAACTCTCGACCAAGGGCCGTTATGCCATGGTGGCGCTGGCCGATCTGGCACTGGCCAAAAGCGATGATCTGATGTCGCTGGCGGCAATTTCCAAGCGGCAGGATATTTCCTTGCCCTATCTGGAGCAGCTGTTCGTCAAGCTGCGCCGGGCCGGATTGGTGGAGGCGGTGCGCGGACCGGGCGGCGGCTATCGCTTGGCGCGCAGCCCCTCGGATATTCGGGTTTCAGAGGTGATGGAGGCGGTCGAAGAGACGGTGGACGCGCTGCATACCGGGGCAGGGGCCAGCGGTGGCGTGTCGGGCAGCCGGGCGCAAAGCATGACCAATCGGCTTTGGGAGGGGCTTTCGGCCCATGTCTATGTGTTTTTGCACCAGACCCGGCTTTCCGATGTGATCCGCAACCAGATGACCCCCTGTCCGGCGGTGCCTGCGCTGTTTCGGGTGGTGGATGAGGAATGATGCCTGGGCGGCAAAGTCTTAAAGAAAGAATTTGCGGGGGGCTTTCTGCCCACCAAGGATATTTGGGCCAAGATAAAGGGGCGTCGGGATGAGCCGGGTCTATCTGGACTGGAACGCCACCACGCCGCTGCGGCCCGAGGCGAAGGCCGCGATGATCGCGGCGATGGAGATCGTCGGCAACCCGTCCTCGGTTCATGCCGAGGGACGTGCGGCCAAGGCCCTGCGCGAAAGGGCGCGGGGACAAATTGCCGCGGCCTTGGGCGCGGATGGGGCGGATGTCGTGTTCACCTCGGGCGCAACAGAGGCGGCGGCTTTGGCCTGTGCAGGGCGCGGGTTGGTTTCGGCGAATGTTGAACATGACGCAGTGGTGGCCTGGTGCGAGCCGGTCTTGGAGGTTGCGCCTTCGGGGCAGGTGATCGTGCCGGACCCGACCCGTGCGGCGCTGCAACTGGCCAATTCCGAAACTGGGATCGTGCAGCAGTTGCCGGAAGGCTTGGCCGTATCTGACCTGACGCAGGGGTTTGGCAAGTTGCCGATCGCGTTCAACTGGCTTGGGTGCCAGATGGGGTTGGTGAGCGCGCACAAGCTGGGCGGGCCAAAGGGGGTTGGTGCCTTGGTGTTGCGGCAAGGGGTTGATTTTGTGCCGCAACTGCGGGGTGGCGGGCAGGAAATGGGCCGCCGGGCTGGAACAGAAAACCTGATCGGCATTGCCGGATTTGCGGCGGCGGCCACGGCCGCGATGCGCGATTTGGCGAACGGCGTTTGGGAGGAAGTGGCCCAAGTTAGAAATATTCTAGATTCAGCATTGTCGTCCTTTGGTTTTGAGACTATTTCTGTCGGGAATGAAGTAGCCCGTTTGCCCAACACCCTGTGCCTGATCGCGCCGGGCTGGAAAGGCGAGACGCAGGTCATGGCGATGGATCTGGCGGGCTTTGCCATTTCGGCGGGGTCGGCCTGTTCGTCTGGCAAGGTCAAGGCAAGCCGGGTGCTCAAGGCCATGGGCTTTGACGAGGCGCGGGCGGGCCAAGCGATCCGGCTGTCAATCGGGCCGGGGGTAAGCCGCGAGGATGTCTTGCGCTTTGCCGAGGTCTGGGGTCGGGAATACGCGCGGATCCGTTCGCGTGAGATATGAATAACGGGGTGCAAGCCCCAGATACGGAAGGATAAAGCCATGGCGGCTGTGGATATGGAAGTGCGCGACGGCGTCGATCGGGAAACCATCGAGACCGTTCAGGCCATGTCGGGCAGCTATAAATATGGCTGGGCCACCGATATCGAGATGGACTATGCGCCCAAGGGCCTGTCCGAAGATATCGTGCGGCTGATCTCGGAAAAGAACGCCGAACCGGAATGGATGCTGGAATGGCGTCTGGCCGCCTATCGGCGCTGGGTGAAGATGGAAGAGCCGCGGTGGGCGATGCTGCATTACCCGGAAATCGACTATCAGGACCAGTATTATTACGCCAAACCGAAAAGCATGGCGGTGAAACCGAAGTCCTTGGATGAGGTGGACCCCAAGCTGCTGGCGACCTATGAAAAGCTGGGTATCCCGCTGAAAGAGCAGTATATTCTGGCAGGGGTCGAGGCGCCGGAGGGCGAGCGCAAGGTCGCCGTCGATGCGGTGTTCGATTCGGTTTCTGTCGGCACCACCTTCAAGGCGGAACTGGCCAAGGCCGGGGTGATCTTCTGCTCGATCTCAGAAGCGGTGCGGGAATATCCGGATCTGGTGAAGCAATATCTCGGCACCGTGGTGCCGCAGTCTGACAACTTCTTTGCCACGCTGAATTCGGCTGTGTTTTCAGATGGATCCTTTGTCTACATCCCCAAAGGAACCCGCTGCCCGATGGAGCTGTCGACCTATTTCCGCATCAATGCCGAAAACACCGGTCAGTTTGAGCGCACGCTGATCATCGCCGATGAAGGCAGCTACGTCAGCTATCTGGAAGGTTGCACTGCGCCCAAGCGCGACACCCATCAGCTGCACGCCGCGGTGGTGGAACTGGTGATCCTGAAGGATGCCGAGGTGAAATATTCCACGGTGCAGAACTGGTATCCGGGCGACGAAAACGGCAAGGGCGGGATTTACAACTTTGTCACCAAGCGCGCCGATTGCCGGGGCGACAATGCCAAGGTGATGTGGACGCAGGTGGAAACCGGTTCGGCGATTACCTGGAAATACCCGTCCTGCATCCTGCGCGGCGACAATTCCCAAGGTGAGTTCTATTCCATCGCCATCGCCAACAATGCCCAGCAGGCCGACACCGGCACCAAGATGATACATCTGGGCAAGAACACCAAAAGCCGGA
The DNA here is from genome assembly GCA_937927675.1 of uncultured Paracoccaceae bacterium. Classification (GTDB taxonomy): domain Bacteria; phylum Pseudomonadota; class Alphaproteobacteria; order Rhodobacterales; family Rhodobacteraceae; genus Tabrizicola_A. Next base: position 12,769 of record CALBSG010000145.1, read on the forward strand.
TCGTGTCGAAGGGCATTTCGGCGGGCCGGGCGCAGAACACCTATCGCGGCTTGGTCTCGATGCACCCGAAAGCCACGAATTCGCGCAACTATACCCAGTGCGACAGCCTGCTGATCGGCGACAAATGTGGGGCGCATACCGTGCCTTACATCGAGGTGAAGAATAACTCGTCGCGTGTTGAGCATGAGGCGACCACCTCGAAGGTGGATGAGGATCAACTGTTCTATTGCCGCTCGCGCGGGATGGACGAGGAAGCAGCCGTGGCGCTGGTTGTGAACGGCTTCTGCAAGGACGTGCTGCAAGCCCTGCCGATGGAATTTGCTATGGAGGCGCAAAGCCTTGTGGCGATCTCGTTGGAAGGGTCCGTGGGCTAAGCCCGTCCAACGCCTGCACATATGTGCAAAACCCAAATTGGCCCGCGCGGCCCGCGACGAATGACCGAGGATATGATGCTTGAGATCAAGAACCTGCATGTGAAACTGGCCGACGAGGACAAGGTGATCCTGCGGGGCCTTGATCTGAGCATCGGCGCCGGCGAGGTCCATGCGATCATGGGGCCGAACGGGTCGGGCAAATCGACGCTGAGCTATGTCCTGTCCGGGCGCGAGGGCTATGAGGTCACCGACGGCTCTGCCAAGCTCTTGGGCGAGGAATTGCTGGAGATGGAGCCGGAGGCCCGTGCGGCGGCTGGCCTGTTTTTGGCCTTTCAGTATCCGGTAGAAATTCCCGGTGTTGGCAATATGACCTTCCTGCGCACCGCGCTGAATGCCCAACGCAAGGCGCGCGGCGAAGAGGAGGTCAGCGCAGGCGACTTCCTGAAGCTGGTGCGCGAAAAGGCCAAGACGCTGAAGATCGACGCGGAAATGCTGAAGCGCCCGGTCAATGTGGGCTTTTCGGGTGGTGAGAAAAAGCGCAACGAAATCCTTCAGATGGCCATGCTGGAACCCAAGATGTGCATCCTCGACGAGACGGACTCGGGGTTGGACGTTGATGCGATGAAACTGGTGTCGGATGGCGTTAACGCGCTGCGCGATGCGGGGCGGTCGTTCTTGGTCATCACCCATTACCAGCGCCTGCTGGATCATATCAAACCGGACGTTGTGCATATCATGGCCGCCGGGCGCATCGTGAAAACCGGCGGGCCGGAATTGGCGCTGGAGGTCGAAAACAACGGCTATGCCGATCTCTTGGCCGAGGTGCAGGCATGACGATCCAACAGGCAAAGGCCGATGCCCTTGCCGCGCGGCTTGGTGCGGGCGCTGAGGGGCAGGGCGGTTCGACCCAACAATCTTGGTTGGGGGCCGCGCAAGCGGCTGCTTTGGCGCGGGTTCAGGGCATGGGTCTGCCCGGCAAGCGCGATGAATATTGGCGCTACACCGATCCCAGCACGTTGAACGTCCCAAAGGCGCTGTCGGCCGCGCTGTTTGACAATCGCGGTGAGCCGCGCCCGTTTTCTGCCGTTGATCGGCTGAAACTGGTCTTCGTGGACGGGGTGTTCGACCCCGCCCAGTCTGACAGCTTGGCGCTGGAAGGTATTGAGATTGAACGTCTTTCTCAGGCCGCCGCAAACCCGTCTCATTGGGCGGCCGGGCTTTACGGCACGCTTGAGGCCCGCGGGCAAACCCCGGTGGAGCGCCCTTTCGCAGCTTTGAACACAGCGCAGGCCGATGAGGGCGTTCTGATCCGCGTGACGGGCAAACCGTCAAGGCCGGTTTCGTTGATTTATCTCAGGAAATCAGTGGATTGCGACGCAATCCTTCACCACCTTATCAAGGTGGAATCTGGGGCGGAGCTGACCTTGTTGGAAAATGGCCCGGCTGCGGCCCGGCTGTCCAAGGTGATGGAGGTCGAGGTTGCCGACAAGGGCCGCTTCCACCACGTCCGCACCCAAGGCCGCGATCATGATCGTCGCGCCATCAGCCATATCTTTGCCCGCATCGGGGCGGGCGCGCTGTTCAAATCCTTTACGTTGACCGCCAATGGGCGGTTGACCCGCACCGAGGCATTCATCGAACTGCTTGGCGCCGATTCCGTCGCGCACATCGCGGGTGCCAGTGTTGGCGACGGCGATTTCCACCATGATGACACCGTTTTCGTCACCCATGCGGCCGAGCGGTGCGAAAGCCGTCAGGTCTATAAGAAGGTTCTGAAAAACGGCGCAGTCGGGGTGTTTCAGGGCAAGATTCTGGTCAAGCAGGGCGCTCAAAAGACCGATGGCTATCAGATCAGCCAATCGCTTTTGCTGGATGATGACAGCCAGTTCCTTGCCAAGCCCGAATTGGAAATCTACGCCGACGATGTGAAATGTTCGCATGGCTCCACCTCGGGCGCGATTGACGATACCGCGCTTTATTACCTGCGTTCGCGCGGGGTGCCGTTGAAACAGGCGCAATCGCTGTTGGTTCTGGCCTTCTTGGCCGAAGCAATCGCCGAGATTGATGACGAGGCCATCGCCGAAGATATCCGCGGCAGGCTGGAGGCGTGGTTGCATCGGCATGAGCATGCGGGGAACGGGCAGTAACATGTCGCTGATCCCCGATATCGTGGAAAGCTGGCGCGCACCTGCCCGTGTGCTGCGCCGCCATCTTGACAGACCACGCTCGGAAGCCTTTGTTTTCACGTTTCTTTTCACGTTTCTGCTGGTCGCCTTTGTCGCGCAGGCGCCGCATGCGTCGCGCATGGCGTTTTTGCAGCCCGAAGTGCCGATGTCGCAGCGGTTGTTTGCGGCCTTCCTCGGGTTGTTGGTGACCATTCCGTTTTGGTATGCGCTGGCCGCCCTGACGCGGCTGATCGCGGGTGCCGTTGGCGGGCGAGGCACATGGTATGGCGCGCGGCTGGCCTTGTTCTGGGCCTTGGTGGCCATGTCGCCCGGCATGCTCTTGATGGGGCTGAGCCTTGGCTTTCTGGGGCAGGGCGCACAGACCAATGCGCTTGGTGCGGGGATTGGCCTTGCCTTCGTGCTGCTCTGGGGGCTGATGCTGCGCGAGGCGGAACGGGGATGAACCGGGCGCTGCCAGATCTGCTACGCTTGACGCTGGCTGACCCAAGGTCCGCGGCGCGGGCGCTGATGGCGCTGGATTTGCCCGTCAGCACGGGCTGGACGGCGCTGGTGTTGATGGCAGTTCTATCTGCAACACTCGGATTTATCGGCCTGATGATCGCCCCGGTCGACATGGATCCTGCGATGCAGGCCCTGCTTGGCAGCCCCTTGCGGACTGCCGCACTGCAATGTGTGGCGTTGGCGCTGACCGGAGTTCTAGCCTTTTGGGTCGGGCAGCGGTTTGGCGGCACAGGCCGTTTGTCGCAGGCGCTGGTCTTGGTCGCTTGGGCGCAACTGCCGCCCTTGTTGTTGCAACTGGCCCAACTTGCGGCGATCTTGATCGCTCCGGCGCTTGCCCCGCTGATCGGATTGACCGGGTTTGCGCTATACGCGGTGATCCTGTCGTTGTTCATCGCGGAACTGCATGGCTTCCGCTCTGGTCCCTTGGTGTTTCTGGGCCTGCTGATCGTGGGCTTCCTTGTCGCCCTGATCGCGGCCTTCCTCTTTGCCGCCGTCTTCGGAGTGCCTGCCTATGTATGACGTCGCCCGCATCCGCGCCGATTTCCCCATCCTTGGCCGTCAGGTAAATGGCAAGCCGCTGGTCTATCTGGACAACGGGGCCTCGGCGCAAAAGCCGCGTGCGGTGATTGAGGCGATGACTGAGGCCTATTCGATGGAATACGCCAATGTTCACAGGGGCTTGCACTATCTTTCCAATGTCGCGACGGAAAAGTACGAAGCCGTGCGTGGCACGGTGGCCCGCTTTTTGAACGCCGCGCATGAAGATGAGATCATCTTCACCACGGGCGCGACCGAAGGCATCAATCTGATCTCTTACGGCTGGGCCGCGCCGCGTTTGCAGGCGGGGGATGAGATTGTTCTGTCGGTGATGGAGCATCACGCCAATATTGTGCCGTGGCATTTTCTGCGTGAACGCCAAGGCGTGGTGCTGAAATGGGTTGAGATCGACGCCAAGGGCGATTTGGATCCCCAAGCGGTGATTGACGCGATTGGGCCAAAGACCAAGTTGGTCGCAATTTCCCATATGTCCAATGTGTTGGGAACCGTTGTTGATGTAAAATCCATCTGCGCCGCCGCCCGCGAAAAGGGGGTTCCGGTGCTGGTCGATGGCTCGCAAGCCTCGGTTCATATGCCGGTGGATGTGCAAGATATCGGCGCCGATTTCTACGCCATCACCGGGCATAAGCTGTATGGGCCGTCCGGCTCTGGGGCGATCTGGGTGAACCGCGCCCGGCAGGCCGAGATGCGGCCCTTCCTTGGTGGCGGCGATATGATCCGCGAGGTGACGCGCGACGCGGTGACCTACAACGACCCGCCGATGAAGTTTGAGGCCGGAACACCCGGCATCGTGCAGCAGATCGGGCTTGGCGTGGCCTTGGACTATCTGATGGGCCTTGGCATGGCCAATGTCGCCGCGCATGAACGGTCGATCCGCGATTATGCGCGTGACAGACTTTCTGGCCTTAACTGGTTGCAAGTGCAGGGAAATTCGGCAGGGAAGGGGGCTATCTTCTCCTTCACGCTGGATGGTCCGGCCCATGCGCATGACATCTCGACTGTCCTCGACAAGCGCGGCATCGCAGTTCGGGCCGGCACCCATTGCGCCATGCCGTTGATGGAGCATCTGGGCGTTACGGCGACCTGCCGCGCCTCCTTCGGGCTTTACAACACGACGGCAGAGGTCGATGCGCTGATTTCGGCCTTGGAACTTTGCCACGAACTTTTTGCCTAAGGGGCGTTGCAGCGCCGGGCGGGGCAGGGTATAGCGATGGCAGGCACCCATAGCTCAGCTGGATAGAGTGTCGCCCTCCGAAGGCGAAGGTCGCACGTTCGAATCGTGCTGGGTGCGCCAACTCCCTTTATGAACGCAATCGCAGCCCTTGCGCGTCGAAGAACGCCTTGCGCGCGACCGTGGCGGGTTGACCAAGCACCGTAACCGCTTGCCCCTCCACTGCAAATTCTCGGGCGATATGGGCCGAGGCCAGAACATGCCCCACAGAATAGCCATGGTCAGAATAGGTGATGTGGCCGATCTGTTGGCCATTCAGCATCACAGGGGTGAAATCCGGGGCAGGGCTGTCGCTCGTCAGGCTTAGACCGACCCAAGCTGTCGGAGCGCCCTGATCGCGCAGCCGCACCAATGCCTCGCGGCCGATGAAATCGCCCTTGTCGAATTTGATGAAAGCGTCGGTGCCAACATGAAACGGCGTATTCGTCTCGTCCATGTCGATGCCATGGGCGGGGTAAAGCTTTTCAAGGCCCAAGGTGAACATGGCCTTGACGCCATAGGGTCGCAATCCAAAGGCACCACCCGCTGCAAAGAGTGTATTCCAGATGCCCGCCGCCTCATCTGCAGGAACAAAGAGTTCAAAACCCAGCTCACCAGTGACGCCTGTGCGCGAGATCATGACCCGCGTGCCGTCCACAGTACCATAGGTGAAACTCCAACGTTTCAGAGCGGTTAGATCGGCATCTTCGATCACACTTTGAAGCAGCGCCCGCGATTTTGGGCCTTGGATCGTTGGGAACGCAATCGCTGCGGTTTGATCGGTGACATAGGCGCGGCGGCCGCTGGCATGGCTGAAAAACCAATCGCGCATCTTCAACCGATTGCGCGAGCCGGAGACGATCAGGAAATGTTCCTCTGCCAGACGGAACACCGTCAAGTCATCCATAATCCCGCCATCCGGCGCGCAAACGCTGGCATAGCGTGCCTGACCGGGGCGCATGGCGGCAGCATCATTGACGATCAGATGGTTGACCAAGGCCTCGGCGTCTGGTCCCTTGATGTCAATTTTTCCCATGGTGGAAAGGTCTTGCAGGCCAACATTGCGACGCGTGTTCAGGTGTTCTGCGGCAACGTCGCCATAGCTGTGGACGTTGAGAAACCCACCGCCAACCGGGCCCATCTGCGCCCCCATGGCGGAGGCGAGGGCGTGAAACGGGGTGCGGCGCAGGGGCATGGTGATCTCCGAATGGTGCTGCCTCAGATTGACCAGACCAACGCGTCACGCAGCGCAGTATGCGACATTAAATGTCGGTAATAGGTGGGTTCTGCGTGCAAATGTCACAAACTGCCGCGCTCCAGCTTTCGCAAATAGGCGCTGGAGACATAACCCTTCAGTCCGCGTGCTTGTTTCAGCGCAACCTTGCACCAGCTGGTATTGCCCGAGCGTTCGCAACTGTTCAGCCAAAGCACCGTGCCATTGGGCAGGCCGACGATGACGTTATAGCCAACCCCAGGACCAGCGCGCATTTTCAGCATATCGTCGTCTTCGACACCGACGACCTCATAATAGCCTTTGGGCTCGGCCTGAGCGGGGACTGCGGTGATGGTGGCAGATAGTGCCAGCGCCAAGAGGAGCCGAGAAATGAAAGTGTCCATGAATAATGCCAAGGCTGTTTCTATGGGCGAAAGCTTAGACCGCGGTGGCGTTTCAAGGCAATGGGAAGAGCCAGTTGTGCGGCGGCGATCCGATATCAGTTTGTCGCATAATCAATATTATGTAATATACATGCCAACAAAAGAGGCTTAAGACGCTACAAATGCCAACTTAATGCGATTGGCGTCGGATGCTACCGATCAGCCCCGTGCAGACAGACAAGTTGTTGCGCCAGACGTCCATGCGGCGTTCCAGCAGGATCACGGGTTCCAGATTTAATGTGCAACCGCTATCCGCGCCGTTTGGCTGGTGGTCGACTGCTGGTCGGCCCGCAATCAGGTCAGCTCCTTGGTTGACCTGATAACCGCGCTGCGCCGATCGCCAAAGACAAAGGGCTGGCGTTGCCGCCAGCCCCTGCCCTGAATCTGGTGCTGAAACTCAGCCCTGAACCATCTTCGCAACTTCAGCTGCGAAATCTTCTTCTTTCTTCTCAACGCCTTCGCCAACCATCACGCGGGCATAGCCGGTGATCTCGACGCCAGCCTCTTTCGCGGCGGCTTCAACGGTCAGGTCGGGGTTGATGACGAAAGCCTGACCCATCAGCGTGTTTTCCGACAGGAAGCGCTTCATACGGCCCGGGATGATGTTGTTGTGGATCACAGCATCGGGCTTCGGCTTGGCCGACGCGGCGTTTTCTTCCAGCGCCTTGGCGGTCTGCACGGAGAGTTCACGCTCGACCAGAACCGGGTCAAGGGTGGCTTCGCTCAGCGACAGCGGATTGGTCGCAGCGATGTGCATCGCGAATTGCTTGCCGATCTCTTGGGCCTTGGCAGCCGGGCCGTTCAGCGCAACGAGAACGCCGATTTTGCCCATGCCTTCAGCAGCGGCGTTGTGCACATAGGACACAACGGTTTCGCCTTCGAGAATGTGCATGCGGCGGAAGGTCATGTTCTCGCCGATACGGGCGATGGTTTCCTGAATGGTTTCGTCAACCGACTTGCCGTTCAGGTGGGCAGCTTTCACCACCTCAACCGAGTCGCCCGCGCTCAGCGCGACTTTGGCGACTTCACGCACCAGCGCCTGGAAATCGGCGTTCTTGGCAACGAAGTCGGTTTCCGAGTTGATCTCGACAGCCACGCCTTTGCCGTTCGACACAGCCACACCAACGAGGCCTTCGGCGGCGACGCGGTCAGCTTTCTTGGCGGCTTTCGCCAGACCCTTGGTACGCAGCCAGTCAACAGCGGCTTCCATGTTGCCGTCGTTTTCGGTCAGCGCCTTTTTGGCGTCCATCATGCCTGCGCCGGTCGAATCGCGCAGCTCTTTCACCATTGCAGCGGTGATTGCGGTCATTTTTCAGACTCCTGAATTCCTGAAATGGATTGGCGGGGAGTATTCCCCCCGCCGGATGTCATGGTCGTGACAAGGCCGATCAGGCCTCGGCAGCTTCCTCGGCCGGAGCTTCTTCCAAAGCGCCAAGGTCAACGCCAGCCGCGCCCATTTGGGCCGACATGCCGTCCAGAGCTGCACGGGCGATCAGGTCGCAGTACAGAGCAATGGCGCGGGCCGCGTCGTCGTTGCCGGGGATGACATAGTCAACGCCCTTGGGCGAGCAGTTGGTGTCGACGATGCCGACAACCGGGATGCCCAGCTTTTGTGCTTCGAGGATGGCGAGGTCTTCCTTACCAACGTCGATCACGAACAGCAGGTCCGGGGTGCCGCCCATTTCACGGATGCCGCCGAGCGAAGCTTGCAGCTTGGCCTGGTCGCGTTCCATCATCAGGCGTTCTTTCTTGGTCAGGCCTTCGCCGCCAGCGCCCAGAACTTCGTCGATGTGCTTCAGACGCTGGATCGACTTCGACACGGTCTGCCAGTTGGTCAGCGTGCCGCCCAGCCAGCGGTGGTTCATGAAATACTGTGCGCATTTCTCAGCGGCTTCGGCGACCGGCTTTTGAGCCTGACGTTTGGTGCCGACGAACAGGATGCGGCCGCCCTTGGCGACGGTGTCGCGCACGACCTTCAGAGCGGCGTCCAGCATCGGGACGGTCTGGGTCAGGTCGAGGATATGGATGCCGTTGCGGTCACCGTAGATATACTCGCCCATGCGCGGGTTCCAACGCTGGGTCTGGTGGCCGTAGTGAACGCCAGCTTCCAACAGCTGACGCATGGAGAACTCGGGAAGAGCCATGTCTTTTCCTTTTCCGGTTTAAACCTTGGCGCGGCCGTCTTCAGGGTTGCCCCCAACCGGCGGATGATACGGGATTTCTCCCCGCGGCACCCAAGCCGCACCTGTGAAGTGGCGCGTCCCTACACTGCCCTGTCATGGAACGCAAGCCGAAAGCCGTAGAGACGTTGGTGCGTTGGCCCTAGCCGTGCCAGCTTTGGCTGATGGCCGCAACATGGCGCAGGTCGGTGCCGCAGCAGCCCCCCAAGACCCGCAGGCCCGGCAGGCGCTGGCGCAGCGCGGCATAGGCGCGTGCCAGATCGTCGGGATCGCCATCATCCAGTTCGGTGGCCGCGTCAAGTTCCGCATGGCTTTGGCGCGAGGCATTGGCCCGCAACAGGCCTAGCCGCGTCGTCCATGCCCCACGCAGATTGGTGGCAAAATGATCTGGGTGGGCGCAGTTGATCCCATACCATGCAGGATAGCCCGAGGTCGCGGCATCTGTCACCGTAATCGCCTCGGCCAAGGTCAGGCCGCCCAAAAGCTTGCCATCGGTCTCGACCGTAAAGGACAGCACCACAGGCACCCCGACATCCTGTGCTGCCTCTGCGATGCCGATCGCCTCACCCGTCGAGGAAATCGTCATCGCCGTGACCAGATCCACCCCCTCATCGGCCAGCACACCAATCTGCCGATGGTGGTAGTCAAACGCCTCGTCGGGGCCGAGAACACTGTCTGGCTTGTAGGCATCGCCATGCGGTCCGATCACGCCGTTTATCAAGGCATCACCTTGCCCATGGGCGTCACGCAGGCTTTCGGCAAAGGCCACCGCCTCGCGATTGAGGTAATCGATTTGACCGGGCGCCAGGCCCATCGTCTCGCCCCAGCCTTCGCTGGCCCGCCACGTCGCGGTGTCCAGCACATATCCCAGCCCAAGATTTGCGGCCTGATCCAGAAAGCCGTTGAAATAGCGCCGCATCGCAGCCCGGCCTTCGGCGCGCTCAAGCAGTGTGAAGGCGGCGAAATGCGGCAGATCCAGCCCTTCGTGAAAGATCATCGTGGTTTCCAACCCGCCATCGGTCAGATGCAAACGGTCCGCCATCCGGGACAAAAGCGCTGTGGTTGCTGCATTTGACATCTCGTCCCCCCTGATCTGGCCCACTGGCAGGGGACCGAAGGCCGAGCGGGGCCGCGCTACGGCAGTCGGGCGTAGGTCTGGCCGCCCTGCCCCACAGGCGCAACAGCATCTCAGGGCGAAAGCGCATGGCCTGACATTAGCAGGAAATCAGCCCGATTGCGACGGGCATCACGGCAGCGCTGCACGGCATATAGCCCCCTTGCGCAGCCCCGGTCAGTCGGGCGATGAAGGGTCATGACACCAGATATCCTCTGCATCGGTTCTATTCTTTGGGACATCATCGGCCGCTCACCCGCCTCGATGCGGCTTGGCTCGGATGTGCCAGGGCGTATCACCCGGTTGCCGGGGGGCGTGGCCATGAACATCGCCATGACTTTGGCACGGTTTGGCCTGACCCCTGCGATCCTGACGGCCATTGGCCGCGACGCCGAGGGCGATGAACTGATCGCCGCTTGCGCCCGCATGGGGCTTGCGACCGACCATGCCTATCGCTCGGATGATCTGCCGACCGACCGCTATATGGCGGTCGAGGGAGCCAATGGGTTGATCGCGGCCATCGCCGACGCCCATTCGCTAGAGGCTGCGGGCGACAAGATTTTGCGGCCTTTGGCCAACGGCGCGCTCGGGTCGGCGACAACGCCTTGGGCGGGGTTGATTGCGCTGGATGGCAATCTGACCGAGGCACTTTTGGCCGAGATCGCTGCCTCACCGCTCTTTGCCGCCGCCGACCTGCGGGTGGCCCCGGCCAGCCCCGGCAAGGCCGAGCGGCTGTTGCCGTTGCTGAAACACCCACGTGCGACGCTCTATGTCAATCTTGAGGAAGCCAATCTTCTGACCCGCGGCCATGCCGAGACCGCTGCCGCCGCAGCCGAGGCGCTGCTGGCGCGGGGGGCTGGTCGGGTCTTGGTGACCAATGGCGGCAAGGCTTGCGCCGAAGGCACCGCAGGCCTTGGTGTAATTTCTGACGCCCCGCCGCCGGTGATGGTGGCGCGTGTCACCGGCGCGGGCGATACGTTCATGGCGGCCCATATCGTGGCCGAGCGTGACGGGGCCGACCGTGCCGCTGCGCTCTCTCGTGCCCTCAAGGCCGCTGCCACATATGTTTCTGGAGAAATCGGATCATGACCGCCCTGCCCCTTACATTTTCGCCCGAAGTTGCCGAGGCCCGCGCAGGCGGCGCGCCGATCGTGGCTTTGGAAAGCACCATTATCACCCACGGCATGCCGTTTCCGCAAAACGTCGAAGCCGCCCGCGCGGTCGAGGCTGAAATCCGCGCTCATGGTGCGGTGCCTGCGACCATTGCCATCATGGACGGGCGCATCCACATCGGTTTGACCGAGGGTGAGTTGGACAGGCTTGGTCAGGCGACCCATGTCGCCAAGCTGTCGCGCGCTGATCTGGCCGCCTGCCTTGCCACCGGGGGGATCGGGGCCACCACAGTGGCAGCCACCATGATCTGCGCCCATGTGGCGGGCATCAAGGTGTTCGCCACAGGCGGCATTGGCGGCGTGCATCGGGGGGCGGAAACCTCGTTCGACATTTCTGCCGATCTGATGGAATTGGCCGCGACGCCGGTCACCGTGGTGGCCGCCGGGGCCAAGGCCATTCTCGACCTGCCCAAAACGCTGGAAGTGCTGGAAACCCAAGGCGTGCCGGTCATCGCCTTTGGTCAGGATGAATTCCCGGCCTTCTGGTCGCGCTCCTCGGGATTGAAGGCGCCGTTGCGGATGGACGACCCGCGCGAGATCGCCGCCGCCCACCAGATGCGGGGGCTGCTTGGCCTGCCGGGCGGGCAGTTGGTGGCAAATCCGATCCCGGCCGAGGCTGAAATTCCGCGCGAAGACATCAACCCGGCCATCGAGGCCGCTTTGGTCGAGGCCGAGGCGCAAGGCATCAGCGCCAAAGACGTGACCCCCTTCCTGCTGGACCGCATCTTCCAGATCACCGAAGGCCGCTCTCTGGCGTCAAACATCGCCCTTGTGCTGTCAAATGCCCGGCTTGGCGCGGCGATTGCGAAAGCCATGCGCTGACCGTAGAGTGGCGGTGCGCGCACAGGAGGCCCCATGTCCGAAGACCCCCGCCGTTCAATTCTGGCCGCCTTCCGGGCGTCTTTTCTGACAGGGCTTGTTGTCGTCTTACCGGTGGGGCTGACGATCTATGTCGTCTGGGGCGTCATCGGCTGGATTGATGGCTGGATCCTGCCCCTGATCCCCGCCGCCTATCAACCCGAGGCGCTTGTCGAGCGTTATTTCGGCCCGGAAGCGAATTTCCCGGTGCGCGGCGTTGGTGTGCTGGTCTTTCTGGTCGTTACCGCCATCGTGGGCTGGCTCGCGCGCGGGCTGATCGGCAGGTCAGTGATGCGCAAGACCGAGGATATGGTCGACCGGGTTCCTCTGGTGCGTTCGGTCTATTCCGGGGTGAAGCAGATCACCGAGACCTTCTTCACCAAGAAGGAAAAGAGCTTTGATCGCACCTGTCTCGTCGAGTTTCCCCGCCAAGGCTATTGGGCGGTGGGGATGGTCGCGACCAAACCCAAGGGCGAGATTGCGGCGAAGTTGCCGAATGGCGAAGAAATGGTCGCCGTTTTCATCGGGCTGACGCCCTTGACCTCGGGCTTTTTGGTCTTTGTGCCGGAACGCGAGGTGATTGTGCTGGATCTCAAGGCGGATGAGGCGGTGAAGCTGATCGTTTCGGCAGGTCTTGTCTATCCCGCATCCAAGGATCAGCTGCAAAGCGCTCTCGCCGCCCGCTAGCGGCGCCTTTACAGCGCCGTCCAGCCGCCATCGACCGAAATCGTGGTCCCCGTCACCTGATCGGCATAGGGGCTGCACAGATAGGTCACCGTGCCGCCGATCTGTTCGGTGGTGGCAAATTGGCGGCTGGGCTGACGCAGCAGCATCACATCGCGGATCACCGTGTCGCGGTCCATCCCATGCACCTTCATCTGATCGGGGATCTGTGCCTCGATCAACGGGGTCAGCACATAGCCGGGACAGATCGCATTGCAGGTGATCCCCTGCCCCGCCGTCTCTAGTGCGATGGTCTTTGACAGGCCCACGACGCCATGTTTGGCCGCAATATAGGCCGATTTGAAGGGGCTGGCGGTCAAGCCATGGGCCGAGGCGATATTGATGATCCGGCCCCAGCCCTGCGCCCGCATCAAGGGCAGCGCGGCGGCGGCGGTGTGGAAGGCCGATGACAGATTGATCGCCAGAATGAGGTTCCATTTGTCGACCGGAAATTCATCCACGGGCGCTACATGCTGAATACCGGCATTGTTCACCAGAATATCGCAGGCCCCCGCCTTGGCGATCAGCGCCCGGCACTCGTCGGCACGCGACATGTCGGCGGCGATATAGCGCGCCTTGATGCGATGGCGATGCGCCAGATCGGCGGCCAGCTCGTGGTCTTCGGCCCGATCGGTGAAGCTGTTCAGCACCACATCCGCCCCGGCCCGCGCCAGTTCTTCGGCCACACCCAGACCGATTCCCGAATTCGACCCCGTCACAACCGCCGTCTTGCCCGCCAACATCATGGCCCCAACCCTATTTGTTTCTGCGCCACAGCATAATCAATTCAACGCCCGTCACCAATGCGAAAACACCCCGCAATCGGCACCCCAAGGTGACCCGATTGTCCGTCTATCCCCAATGTCCGTGATCCTCTTCGCGCCCGGTGCAAAGAAATGTTACGTCGTTTGATGTGAGGCCTGCGCCCTAATTCGGGCCAAAACAGCCTCTGATCGGGCCAAGGCCATGCCAGAACGCCAAAAAAAACGCCGGCGCGAAGCCGGCGTTAAGTCGTTGAGGCAGGTTTCATACAGGCAAGAAACCTATCGAGCAGTGCCCTTCTTATATCCCCCCTCGCAGGGTGATCCAAGCTAAAAGTTTGAATTGCCAAGAAACCCCGCGTAGGAAGGGGTTATAAGCCCCGCCAAGAGAGGATTGTTGCTGGAATGAAACAGGGAATAACCCGGCTCTGCACCCTGGCTTTGGCCGGAAGCTTGGCTTTCATTGGTCAATCGGTCTTTGTGCAAAAGGCCCAGGCCCAGCCGTCGCATGGCATAGCTATGTATGGCTCCCCGGCACTCCCACCTGATTTTGTGTCCCTGCCCTATGCCAACCCTGATGCCCCGCAGGGCGGCCGGCTGGTCTTGGGCGAATCGGGGGGATTCGATTCGCTCAATCCCTATATCCTCAAGGGACAGGCCCCGAGCCAGTTGGGCTCTTTGACCGTGGAAAGCCTGATGGGCCGCTCTATCGACGAGCCGTTCACGCTTTACGGCCTTTTGGCCGAATCGGTCGATACCGACGCGGCCCGCAGCTATGTTGAATTTACCCTGCGCGAACAGGCGAAGTTTTCCGACGGCACCCCCGTCACGGTCGAAGATGTGCTGTGGTCTTTCGAGACGCTGGGCACGCTTGGCAGCCCGCGCTACCAGAATGCGTGGAAGAAGATTGCCCGTGCCGAGGTGACCGGCCCGCGCTCTGTGCGCTTTACCTTCAACACCTCGGACCGCGAATTGCCGCTGATCCTTGGCATGCGCCCGGTTCTGAAAAAGGCGCAATGGGAGGGCAAGGCCTTTGACGAAACGACCCTGACCGCCCCCATCGGCTCAGGCCCCTATATCGTGCTTGAGGCAAAGCCCGGCCAGTCGATCACCTATGCCCGCAATCCGACCTGGTGGGGCAAGGATCTGCCCTTCAATCGTGGCCTGAACAATCTGGCCGAAATCCGCGTGGAATATTTCGGCTCTGCCGCCACCGTGTTCGAGGCCTTCCGCGCCGGCGAAGAAATGCTGTGGCGTGAAACCAACCCGGCGAAATGGAAGGTGAATTTCGACTATCCCGCCGTGACCGAAGGCAAGGTGACACTGGCCTCGCTGCCGCATCAGCGCCCCGCCGGGATCGAAGGCTTTGCGATGAACACCCGCTCGCCGCTTTTTGCCGATTGGCGTGTGCGCGAGGCGATGATCCTCGCGTTCAACTTTGAACTGGTGAACAGCACACTCAATGCGGGGGCGCTGCCGCGGATTTCGTCCTATTTCGCGAACTCTCCCTTGGCGGGCGACGTGGCGGCCCCGGCCAATGACAAGGTGAGCGCCCTGTTGCAGCCCTATGCGGCCGATCTTCTGCCCGGCACGCTCGAGGGCTACACGCTGCCGGTCTCTGACGGGTCCGAGGCCAATCGCAAGAACCTGCGGCGCGCGATGGGGTTGCTGGAAGACGCCGGCTGGACGGTGACCAATGGCCAGCTTGTCAATGCGGCCGGTGTGCCGTTCTCGTTTGAAATCCTGCTACAAAACGGCTCGGACGATATGATCGCCACCGCCAATATCTATATCGAGGCGCTGAAGCGTTTGGGTATTTTCGCGCGGGTGCAGACGGTGGATGCCGCGATGTACAAAGAGCGGGTCAATGAGTTCAAGTTTGACATGACCTACATCCTGCGCGCACTCAGCCTGTCGCCGGGCAACGAGCAGCGGCTGTACTGGGGCGCGGAACAGGCCGATCAATCTGGCTCACGCAATCTGCCCGGCATCAAATCCCCCGCAGTGGACGCGATGATCGACAAGATGCTGACGGCCACCGACCCCGACAGTTTCAAGGATGCGACCATGGCGCTGGACCGTTTGCTGACGGCCGGGCGCTATGTGGTGCCGATGTGGTATGCGGATCGCGACCTCATTGCCCATGACGCGCGGTTGCATTACCCTGATCGCCTGCCGCTTTATGGCTTCTACCCTGGGTTCAACCCCGAAACTTTCTGGATCGAAGAATGAAACCTCTCGCTCTCCTCGCCCTGCTGTCCTTGTTGGCCGCCTGCAACACTGTTGCAGGGGCGGGCGAGGATGTGTCGAACGGCGCGCGTACCGTGCAAGGTTGGTTCGGCGGCAACTAAACGGCTGCGTCTTCCGCAACGGCTTCGGCCTTGCGGCCTTCGGGCAATCGGATCACGGTGACCGAGCATGGCGCCTCGGCCACCACCCGCGCAGAAACCGACCCCAAAAAACGCCGCGTGGTCGAATGGCCCCGCGCGCCCATCATGATGTGGTCGGCCTCAACGGCTTCGGCATGGTCCAGAATTGCGCTGGCCGGGTCTGAGTTTTCCAAGATCGAATAGGTCAGCCGATCATCGGTCAACTCGATCCCCTCGGCCCAGGATTTCAGGCCGACAAGTCGGCTGACATGCAGGTGATTGCCTGCCGCATCGGTGGTCTGGTCAATGCCGATCCGGGCCGTCTTGATGACGTTCACACAAGCCACCCGCGCATCTGGCTGAATGACCAGCATCCGCTTTACGGCCCGGAACAGCTGATCGGACAGGCTTTCCATCTCGGGCGACAGATCCACCGCGACAAGCAGGATCGGTGCGCGGTCGATCTGGCCGGCCATAGAGATCGGCGTGCCAAAGGATTTCACCCGCTTCATCACGCGGCTGCGTTTCCAGACTGTCCAGAACCCGTCCTGCGCCATTTTATGGGCGCGGGCGGTCAGTCGCACCTGCATCGGGTGGGTCAAATCAAAGATCATCTGGGCGGCCGATTGATAGCGCTTGGCCGGATCCACCTCCATCGCCCGCAGGATGATTTCCTGCAGCCATTCCGGGATCTCGGTCCGCAAGGCGCGCGGCGGCACAGGATCGCGCCACAGCCGCTGACGCACCTGTTTCAGCGTGTCAGGCTCACCAAAGGGCATCTTGCCGGTGGCAAGCTGGTAGATCATGGCGCCAAGCGCATAAAGATCGCTGCGCAAGTCCCCGCGCTGGCGCAGATATTGTTCCGGCGCGATATAGGGGAAGGTGCCCATCGGAATGGTGAATTCCTCGGCCAAAAGGTCGGGCAGATGGTCGTGGCGCGACAGGCCAAAGTCGATCAGCACCATCTCGCCGCTTGGGCGTTGCAGGAAATTGTCGGGCTTCAGATCCAGATGGATGACATGCTGGCGGTGCAGGTCATGCACGGCTTGGGCCATGCGCGCCGTCATCTCGATCAACTCGTCAATTGCCAAGGGCGCCCTTTTGAAATGCTGCCAGAGCGAGCCGCCTGGGATCTTTTCGGTCACGATATAGGCCATCTGGGCAAAGTCACCCTGCCCCATCACCCGCGGCACATGCGGCCCCGTCAGGCGCGGCATGATCATCTGCTCCACCTCAAAGCCCACAATGGTCGGGCCGTCATAGCCGTCCAGAATGGTGGGAACCTTCATCACCATGGGCGTGCGATACAGCGGATGCGTCACCTCCCAGATGGTCGCAAAGCCGCCCGTATGCAGCTTGTCGCCAAGCGTGAAGCCGTCAATCTCTAGGCCCGTCTGCGGCTTGATCTGCATGCCTTTTCCCCTAGATCCCCTTCACCAGCCGGGCGGCCAAAGCCTCGGGCAGGCCCGCGCTGCGCACCTTGCGCGCTGTGGTGGCGCTGTCATAGCCGACGCGGCGGAAGGTCAACTCGTTCTTTTCGGTGTCCATGATCGACCATGACGCCAACCCAGACCCATCGCGCGGTTGGCCGACCGAACCGACCACCGCCAGCCAGCGGCGCGAGCGGATCAACGGCACCCCAGTGCCATAGCCAAAGCCATGGCCCATGACGCGGCCGCTCATGTCGTGGCTGTAAAGTGCGGGCTTGTGGACATGTCCGCAAAAGATCACCCGCGCCTTTGACACGCGAAACGACGGCATGGCGTGATGTTCGCTGGTGACATAGATCCAGTCCTGCGGATCATTGGCACTGGCATGGACAAACAGCAGGTCGTCTTCTGCCACGGTCAAAGGCAGATCGCTCAGCACGGCCTTATGGGCGGCCGACAGCCGATCCACCGTCCAGTCGATCACCCGGCGGGCATTGGAGTTCAGCGCCCCGTCCGGCACCCCCACCGCCCGGTCGTGATTGCCGCGCACCGCAATCGCCCCGGCCGCTATCATCTCAACCAGCTTGTCAATGCACCAAGCCGGGTCTGGCCCATAGCCAACGATATCGCCCAAAAACACATAGCGGTCGATCCGCATGCCCGCGCAATCGGCCAAAACCGCCTCGAACGCTTCGCGATTGGCATGAATATCCGTCAGGATCGCAAGCCGCATGAACCCTCCCCCTTTCGCGGTCCCCCCACGAAAGCGCCGTTTTAAATTATGGTTTTTTTTATGCATGACAGTGATCTGGATCAAGCCGATGGGCAAGAGCCGCGGTCCAAGGTCTTGCGCCTTTTGAAATACTCAGGCCTTAAATCCCTGATTTCAGGCGCGCCGGAGGCTCTTTGCACCCTCTCAGGCCAGCGAGGTCACCCACAACAAGGTGGCGTCATCATCTGACACCGAAATCACATTATGCCCCATCGACGCGTCATAATAGGCGCTGTCGCCCCGGCGCAGGTCGACCGGCTCATAAAATTCGGTGTAAAGCCGGATGACGCCGGTCAGCACATAAAGAAACTCTTCGCCGTCATGGCGCACCCAGCCGTCAAATTCGTCCATCGAGCGGGCGCGGATGGTGGCGCGATAGGGCAGCATCTGCTTTTTGGTCAAGCTGCCGGCCAGCAATTCATGCTCGTAGGTGGTGGTGGCATGGCCCTGCCCTTCACCCAGCTTGGTCACCGCCATGCGCGCGGTGGCCTGCGGTTTTGCGGGCGGGGTGAAAAGCTGTGGCACCGACATGCCCATGCCCTGCGCCAATTTCTTCAGCGCGTCATAGGTGGGTGACATCTGGCCGTTTTCGATCTTCGACAGGGTCGAACGCGCCAGCCCGGCTTGGCTTGCCGCCTGTTCCAGCGTCCAGCCCTTGGCCTTGCGCAGATCGCGCACCCGCAGGCCCAGATCCAGCGCCTCAAGCGCGGCCTCGGCCAGCGGCCCGCCGGTTTCACGGGCAATGCGGATCAGTTTTTTCGGATCGGCAGACATGGCATTGGCTATAGCGGTTTTCGCAAGGCTTGCAACCGGGCGCGGCTTGACCCTTGGGACCAAAACTCCGACAAAGCAGGCCAGATACAGCCCCAGCATGCCCCGGAGCCCGCCATGATCCGTCTTGATATCTTCTCTGATCCGGTTTGCCCGTGGTGCTATATCGGCAAGGCAAACCTTGACCGCGCGTTGGAGGCCCATCCCGACCACCCCTTTCAGATCGAGTGGCACCCCTTCCAGCTGAACCCCGACATGCCGCGCGAAGGTGTCGACAAGCGCACCTATCTGGCCGGTAAATTCGGAGAGGCGCAGTTGACCCAAGTGCATCTGCGGCTCAAGGAAATGAGCCGGGCCGCCGGGGCCGAGATCGACCCCGATACGCCGAAGCGCATTCCCAACACGCTGGATGCCCATCGTCTGATTCACTGGGCAGGGCTTGAGGGTCGCCAGAACGCGGCGGTGGCGGGGCTGTTCCGCGCCTATTGGCGCGAGGGGCGTGATATTGGCAATCCCGGTGTGCTTGCCGATATCGCCGCCAGCGCGGGCATGGATCGGGCGTTGGTGGCCCGCCTTTTGGACAGTGATGCCGATGCCGATGACATCCGCGCCCGTGATGAGGACGCCCGCCGCAAGGGGGTGAACTCGGTGCCAACCTTCTTGATCGCCCAACAATATGTGGTCAGCGGCGCGCAGCCGCCCGAGGTCTGGGGCAATGTGATCCGCGAGTTGGTCGAGAAAGCCAAGTCCTGACCAGCGACCGGTTGGGGGCGGCCCGAAATTTGACCACCCGGTCTGGACCTTTCCACCACTTCACGTCACAACGCCGCTCGCCGCGCTTTTGCGGCGGCTGAAGGTGTGCCATGCCCCAATCGATTTCCCGCAATGAATTCATCGCCTTGCTGGCGCTTCTTTTTGCGGTCATCGCCCTTTCGATTGACGCCATGCTGCCCGCGCTGCCGCAGATCGCGGCCAGCCTCTCGCCTGCGGATCCCAACAAGGCGCAACTTGTCATCACCGCCTTTGTCCTTGGGATGGGGCTTGGCACGCTGTTCGCAGGCCCGCTCTCTGATGCCTTTGGCCGCAAGACCACCATCCTTGCCGGGATGGCGCTTTACATTCTGGCGGCGGCAGCCTGCTGGGCGGCCCCCAGCCTTGAAACCCTGCTGATCGCGCGTGTGGTGATGGGCTTTGGTTCGGCAGCACCCCGCACGGTGTCGATCGCGATGGTGCGTGATCTGTTCAAGGGCCGCGAGATGGCACAGATCATGTCCTTTGCCATGATGATCTTTACCCTTGTGCCGGCCGTGGCCCCGTTGATGGGCCAAGGCGTGATGGCCTTGGCCGGTTGGCAGGCGATTTTTCTGGTCTATATCGGCTTTGCGCTTTTCATCGGCACATGGATGCAGCTTCGCCAACCTGAAACCCTGCCCCTTGCCGACCGCCGCCCGTTGGCCTTTGCGCCGTTGTTTGCCGCCTGCAAAGAGGTGCTGTCGCTGCGCATCGTCTTGATCTCCATCGCGACACAGGCGCTGACGCTTGGCATGCTGTTTGCCACGCTGTCATCCATGGAAGGGATTTTCGACCAAACCTTCCACCGCGCCGAAAGCTTTCCCAAATGGTTCGCGCTGATCGCCGTGGCGTCGATGTCGGGCTCGATCCTCAATGCGCGGCTGGTGATGCGGGTGGGGATGCGCGGCATGGTCAAGGCGACCTATGCCGTGCTTTTGGCGGTGACGCTGGCCTATTTGGCGCTGACGGCCACCGGAGCGCTGGCGGGGACTGTCGGCTTTGCCGTGCATCTTCTGTGGTCCATCGTGCTTTTTGCCGTCATGGGCCTGACGCTGGGCAATCTGAACGCGCTGGCGATGGAGCCTTTGGGCCATATCGCCGGCATGGCGGCCTCTGTCACCTCGGCCATCGCCACGGTGGCGTCGGTTCTTTTGGCCGTGCCGGTGGGGCTGTTGTTCAACGGCACGGCCCTGCCCTTGCTGATCGGCGTGGCCGTTTATGGCAGCTTGGCCATGGGTCTGTCATTGCAGTTGAAAGCGCGGGCCTAAGCGCCCCGCAGCTCACTCCACCTTGGCGGCTTCCATCTCGGCAGCTTTGGATTCGACCAATTCGACGATGTGGTCGATCATCTTGTCGTTGCCCAGTTTGTGGTCTTGGCGGCCGGCCAGATAGACCATGCCAGAGCCTGCCCCGCCGCCGGTAAAGCCGATGTCGGTCATCAGCGCCTCACCGGGGCCGTTGACCACACAGCCGATGATCGACAGCGAAATCGGCGTCTTGATGTGTTCAAGCCGCTTTTCCAGCGCCTCGACCGTCTTGATGACGTCAAAGCCCTGCCGCGCGCAGGATGGGCACGAAATGATCTGTACGCCTCGGGTCCGCAGGCCCAGCGATTTCAGAATCTCGAACCCGACCTTCACCTCCTCGACCGGATCGGCCGAAAGCGAGACGCGGATGGTGTCGCCGATGCCGAACCACAGCAGGCTGCCAAGCCCAATGGCCGATTTCACCGTGCCGGAAATCAACCCGCCCGCCTCGGTGATGCCAAGGTGGATCGGCGCATCGGTGACGGTGGCCAATTGCTGATAGGCGGCAGCCGACATGAAGACGTCCGAGGCCTTCACCGAAATCTTGTATTCGTGAAAATCGTTGTCTTGCAGCAGCTTGATATGATCCAGACCGGATTCCACCATCGCATCCGGGCAAGGCTCACCGTATTTGTCCAAGAGGTGCTTTTCCAAAGACCCGGCGTTCACGCCGATGCGGATGGAACAGCCATGATCCTTGGCGGCCTTGACCACCTCGGCCACGCGTTTCGCGTCGCCGATATTGCCCGGATTGATCCGCAGGCAGGCCGCGCCCGCCTCTGCCGCCTCAATGGCGCGTTTGTAGTGAAAGTGGATGTCGGCCACGATCGGCACCGGGCTTTCGCGGCAAATCTCGCGCAGAGCGGCGGTCGATTCCACATCCGGGGTCGAGACGCGCACAATATCGGCCCCTGCAATCGCGGCGCGCTGAATCTGTTCCAGTGTCGCCTTGACGTCATGGGTCAGTGTGTTGGTCATGGTCTGCACCGCAATCGGCGCATCGCCCCCCACCGGCACCTTCCCCACCATGATCTGACGGCTCACACGGCGGTCAATGTTGCGCCAAGGACGGATCGGATTGTGCGACATGGGAATGACCTTTCTCTATCGCCCCTAGATAGACGTGCAAAAGCCCCGGGGCAATGCCGCCGGGGCCAATCGCTGTGCCAGATCGGCGGGATTATTCCAGCGGGGCTGCGGTCGGTTCAGGCGCTGCCGCCGGGGCCGTATCACCGGCATCAGCCACGTTCAGAACCTTGGCAAGATCGGCATCCCCGGTCAGATCGGCTGCCGCGTATTGGCCGGTCAAGCCCTCGGCCGTGAGGGTGACATTCTTCACCACATTGGCCCCCGGTGCGGCCGGACCAAAGGTGGTGCCGTTCACGACAAAATAGACCGATCCCGAATTGCCTGCGCGCAGCACAGGCGCGTCCTGCAACGGCGGCACGCTATAGCGTTCGCCCGCATCAAGGATCTTTTCAAACAGCACAGTGCCATCCGCCGCAGCAACCTGCACCCAAGACGGGCGCACGGCCAAAACCTCGACCCCCGGCTTTGCATCGGCCAAAACTTGTACCGGCGCGCCGGCATCGGGCGACACGGTCACCGGGGCGCTGGCCACTTGGGTATCTGCAATCGCGCCCGGCTTGATCGCCGCAATCGGCCCATCGCGCGAGGTCAGCACCGGTACGGCCAAGGCCTGCGGCTGGTTCATCCGCGCCAAGGGATCGGTCGTCACACCGGCGGGGGCGTTGGCCGCGACCTCTTCGGTCACCGGGGCCGGTTCGCTGATAGGTTTGACGCCGCCCAAGGGATCAATTTCGGCCACCACGACCGGGGCCTGATCGACCGGTGCCAGCTGCACGCGCTGCACCTCTTGCAGAATCGACCAGCCGCCATAGCCAAGCGCAAGAATCAGCGCTGCCAGCACGGCAAATGACCCCATCGCACCGGGTTCGATTCGGTGGGTCCAGCTTTCCCGTGCCGGGCCAAAGGCCACGGCGGGGCTGGCGATGGAATCGCGTGCCTCATCCATCCGGGCCCGTTTGGCGTTCATCGAGGCAGAAGACGCGGCCTGCGACATGCCATGGGCCACCTGAAAATTCGCCTCGCGGCAGAATTTGGCAAAGGCGTGATCGGGGTCCATGCCAAGATAGCGGGCATAAGAGCGCACGAAACCGGCGATAAAGCCCGGCGCTTCAAAGGCAGAGACATCGGCATTTTCGATGGCGGCGATATAGGTCGCTTTGATCTTCAGATCACGCTGAACATCCAAGAGCGACTTGCCCATGGTGGCCCGTTCGCCCCGCATGAGATCACCAAGACGCATGTCGAAATCGTCAAACCCCTTCGGTCCCTCGACCTCTGGCGCTGCGGACTTAAATCTCCGCCCGATCATACGATCTGCTCCATGTGCCCCGTGTGTCCCAAATCCGTCGCCAATCTGCGACTCATTTTTTCTCTATTGTAGATTTCCTAACACGGGGCAAACGATTCTGCATGTGCAGAAAGAGCTTAGGCGGAAATCTCGGCGCGATTCAGCGCACAGTGGCGCCACAGATTATCCATCGCTTTGATAAGCCCGTCGATCTGTCCCGCATCATGCACGGGCGACGGGGTAAAGCGCAGACGTTCGGTGCCACGCGGCACGGTGGGGAAGTTGATCGGCTGGGCGTAAATCCCGTGATCTTCCAACAGCATGTCACTCAACATCTTGCAATGAACAGGGTTGCCGACATGCACAGGCACAATATGTGAGCCATGGTCGATGATCGGCAGGCCAAGCCCACGCAGCCGCATTTTCAGGATGCGGGCGTTCAATTGCTGGCTGTCACGCAGTTTCTGCCCCTCGTCCGTTTTCAGATAGGCGATGGAGGCCGCAGCCCCCGCTGCCACGGCAGGCGGCAGAGAGGTGGTGAAAATGAACCCCGGCGCATAAGACCGCACGGCATCCACCATCTTTGCAGATGCAGCAATATAGCCGCCAAAGACGCCATAGGCCTTGGCCAAAGTCGCGTTGATGATGTCAATGCGGGCCATCTGGCCATCGCGTTCCGCAACCCCTGCCCCGCGCGGGCCATACATGCCGACGGCATGCACTTCGTCGATATAGGTCAGCGCGCCAACCTCCTCGGCCAGATCACAGATTTCCTTGATCGGACCAAAATCGCCGTCCATCGAATAGATCGATTCAAAGGCGATCAGTTTGGGCGCGGCCGGATCATCCGCTTCAATCAACGCGCGCAGGTGCGCCACATCATTGTGCCGGAAAATCCGCTTGGCCCCACCATTGCGGCGCACACCTTCGATCATCGAGGCGTGGTTCAGCGCATCCGAATAGATGATCAGACCGGGAAACAGCTTTGGCAGCGTGGAAAGCGTCGCGTCATTGGCGATATAGGCGCTGGTAAAGACCAAGGCGGCCTCTTTGCCGTGCAGATCGGCAATCTCGGCTTCCAGCTGTTTGTGGTAAACCGTGGTGCCAGAAATGTTGCGCGTCCCGCCCGACCCTGCGCCGGTTGCCTCCAGCGCCTCGTGCATGGCGGTCAACACGACCGGGTGCTGGCCCATGCCCAAATAGTCATTGCCGCACCACACCGTGATGTCCTTTTTCGACCCATCGGGCTTGGTCCAGACGGCATGGGGGAAATGCCCCTTCTCCCGCTCGATCTCGATGAAGGTGCGGTAGCGGCCTTCGTCGTGCAGACGGGCAAGGGCGGCATCAAGGGCGGCATCAAAGTTCATCGCGTCTCTCCTGGGTGTCGCCAGCGTAGCGGGCACCTTGGTCGTGGTCTGTCCTGTGCCATCCTATTGGCATGGCCCCCGGTCGGGCTTCCTTGACTTGCATCAAGACAGCGCCCTGACAACGGGACAAATTGTCCCTATGGGATGTATCTTTTCAGTCTTGAACGGCAACCACGCAATCGGTGGCCTTTTCATTCTTCGCCGCGCAGTTGGTCAGAGCCTGCTCGACCGCGGTATCGCCCTTGGCCATGCCAAACGCCCCGGTCGTCGGCGAAATCGCCAGCGCGCCTTTGCGACGAGCATACTCCTCCAGCGCCGTCGTCGCATCGGACGAAAGGCTGAATCCGGCATCGTTCCACCCTGCTGGGCGGATATAGGCCGCGATCACACAATCGGTCGGGGTCTTTTTCTTGGCGTTACATTCGGCCAAGGCCGCCGCGCTGGCCGACCCGGTGTCATGAAAATTCGCCGCCGCAACCGTCGCCTCGGACATCAGCCCCTCATCGGGGGCGATGGCGATGGCGCCGTAATAGGGCTGGCTGACGCCGACCGTCTTCAAAACCTCGGCCTGATCGGCGGGAAGGCCAGCCTCGGCCATCACCTCAACCTCGGCAATGATCGGTGCGAACACCAGCTTTTTCGCCTCTTTTCCCGTCAAGGGTTCGGCCAGCGCCGGGGTAACGCAGAGGGCAAGGGCAACAATCCCGGCTGGGGTGAGGCGCAGCATAGTGTAGTTCCTTTTGGCAGCAGTTGGCGGCCTCATACCGCAATCCGCAGACACTGGACAGTCCCCCGCCGCCTGATAGGCTGCCGCCGTTCACCCATCGGAGATAGATCATGACCTTGGACGCCGTTCTTGCCCGCATCGACGATCAGTTGCCGCAGGCCTTGGAGCGGCTGATGCAGCTGTTGCGCATCCCGTCGATTTCAACCGATCCGGCCTATAAGGCTGATTGCGCCCATGCGGCCGATTGGCTGGTGGCCGATCTGCAAGGGTTGGGGTTTGACGCATCGGCCCGCCCGACGCCGGGGCATCCGATGGTGGTGGCCCATGGGGGATCTGGGGGGCCGCATCTGTTGTTCTACGGACACTATGATGTGCAACCCGTTGATCCGCTGTCGCTTTGGGACCGTGATCCCTTTGATCCGGAAATTCAGGATACCCCCAAAGGCCGCGTGATCCGCGCCCGCGGTGCCGCCGATGACAAGGGCCAGTTGATGACCTTTCTCGAAGCCCTTCGGGCGTGGAAGGCGGTGCATGGCACCCTGCCCTGTCGGCTGACGATCTTTCTGGAGGGCGAGGAGGAATCGGGATCCCCGAGCCTGATCCCCTTCCTGAAAGACAATGCCGAGGAGTTGAAAGCCCAGATCGCGCTGATTTGCGATACCGGGCTGTTTCAAGACACCTCCCCCGCCATCGTGACCATGCTGCGGGGGCTTTTGGGCGAGGAAATGACCATCCACGCCGCCAACAAGGATCTGCATTCCGGCATGTATGGCGGGGCCGCGCAAAACCCGATCCGGGTCTTGTCGCGGATCTTGGCAGGCATGCATGACGCCACAGGCCGGATCACCATCCCGCATTTCTATGATGGGGTGAGCGAACTGCCCGATGCGATCCGCCAACAATGGCAGGCGCTGGCCTTTGACCATGCGACATTCCTTGGCGATGTCGGCCTGTCGGTGCCGGCCGGCGAACAGGACCACACGCCGTTGGAAATGATTTGGTCGCGCCCGACAGCTGAAATCAACGGCATCTGGGGCGGCTATACGGGCGATGGGTTCAAAACTGTCCTGCCCGCCGAGGCCCATGCCAAAGTGTCCTTCCGTCTTGTGGGCGATCAGGACCCCCATGCGATCCGCGAACAGTTCCGCGCTTGGGTTGAGGCACAGCTGCCCGCCGATTGCACGGTGGACTGGAAAGGCCATGGCAATTCGCCCGCCGGGGTGATGTCGATCGACGATCCCGCCTTTGAAGCCGCCCGCGCGGCCTTGGGCGAGGAATGGGGCCGTGCCGCGGCCTATGTCGGTTGCGGCGGGTCGATCCCGATTGCGGGCTATTTCAAAACCTATCTCGGCATGGATGCCATGCTTGTCGGCTTTGGTCGGGACGATGACCAGATCCACAGCCCGAACGAGAAATATGATCTGGAGTGCTTCCACAAAGGCATCCGGTCTTGGGCGCGTCTTCTGGAGAAGCTGGCATGATCGCATGGGCCGAAGCGGCGCATGAAGCCGAATGGCGCCGTCTTTGGACGGGGTTTCTGAACTATTACGACATGAACCTCGCCCCGGAAATTACGGATTTCACCTGGGCTCGTCTGATGGACCCAAGCTGCCCGATGAAGGCCCGCATGGCCTTCGACGGCCCGCGGGCGCTTGGCTTTGCCATCCACCAGCACCACCCCTCGACTTGGGTGATGGGGGATGACTGCTATCTGGAAGACCTGTTCGTGGACCCTGCCGCGCGGGGGAAAGGTGTGGGCCGGGCGTTGATCGAGGATCTCGCCAGCCTCGCCCGCGCCCAAGGCTGGAAGCGGCTTTACTGGAACACCGAAATCACCAATGCCGCTGCGCGAAAGCTGTATGACAGCTTTACGCCGGACGATGGCCATATCCGCTATCGGTTGACACTTTAGACTTAGGGGGCGAGCGCCCCCAAAATCGCTTGTTCCAATTGCGGGACCAATCGTTCGACGCCTATGATGGCCAGATGATTGTCGTCGAAGTACAATGATTTGTCCGTCGTCGTCAGCGCGCAATCGCCGCCTTCGCTACAAAACAAAGGTGCCGGATCAATCCAGATGGCACCGGTTTTGCTGGCTGCCCCCATCAATATTCTCCGCGCAGGCGCTGCGTAATCGAGCGCAGCTTTGGCGGGAATGGTCAACGGTTGTTGCAGCCTGCCGTCGGTCCAATACTGCTTTGCCAGACGGTCCAACACATTGAAACCCGGCTCGGGCACGGGGCCCACCACGATCACCTGCTTGCCTGCGGCCTTCAAAGTCTGCACCTCAGTCTGGAGGCTCTCCGCCAAGTGAGAATAACGAACTTCGTCGGGCTCATCTTCGTCATCACCGAGATTGATGACATGCCCGGCGTCCGACTTTCGGTCTCCAATGCCATTGTCATAGTCGTTGCGCTGAATGCCATCGTTCCAGTAGGCGTGCAGGATGACGACCTTTATGTCTGTATCTTTGAGCAGATAGTCATACATGCGTCGGTTATGGTCCTGACAGATCACGTATTCAGGTTTTTTGGTGTGTATCCACTGTAGCACAGGTGAGCAGCCGGCCATCGTGAGCATGCGAACGGAAAGTCCATGGGTCGCCAGGCGCGCTGCCAGAGGGCCTCCCAGAACGGCGGCATGACTATCCCCCCAGATGGCAATTGATGCCGGTTCCCCCGCCCCCAGAACACACGCTTTTTCCGGTTGGATTTTCTCGAAGGAGCGCCGTGCCCCAATACAATTCCTATAGCCCAGCTGTTTATCAAGATCCGAGCCGACCATGACCTGAAGCTTTTCTGGCAACCGCTGTGGAAAGCCATTGCTGACGTGCGCAGCGACCGCGAAGGTCGCTATGGCGACAGCCATACCTGCCATCATCCACTGGGCAAAACGAGGCGGCAGTTTTTGATGCCGGAACGGCTGCTCGATAAACCGCCAGCTTGTGTAGGCCAGAGCCAGCGTCGCACATAGAAAGGCGGCGGTTTGCAGGGGGCCTCCGAGGTCGTTGTCACTGATCGCCAGAAAACCAAGAATCGGCTGATGCCACAAATAGGCAGAGTAGCTGATGGCTCCGAGCCAGACCATCGGCGGCAGGCTGAGTAAGCGCCGCGCCGCAGAGGCTTGATCCCCAAACAGCAGAACCAGACTGGCCCCCACGACCGGAATCAACGTCCAGACTCCCGGCCAGCCCGAAGGATCCGGTATAACCGTGATCGAGGCGAGCGTTAGCAAGAGGCCAGCCGCAGCAAGACCGCCGCGGACCCTTCCGGTTAGCGTCTGTGCCCTTTGATAGGCCATCGCAGCCAGCACGCCGGACAAAAGCTCCCAAGCACGTGTATGGCTCAGATAAAAGCGATCCATCGTCTGTTCGGGAGGCGAAAATACCGCCAAGAGGAAACTCGCCGCTGAAACGATGACTAGGACTGTCCCTATTTGCGCCCGCAAGCGTTGCCAGCACCACAGCAGTATCAAGAGGATAGGCAATACCAGATAGAACTGCTCCTCCACAGCGAGACTCCAAGTGTGCAAAAGCGGGTCGGATGCAGCCTCGGGGTTGAAGTAGTCGATCCGCTTCAGGAACCAGACATTCGACAGGAAAATGATCGTCGCAAAGGCGCCGCCACCGTAGTGGCGCAATTCGCGTGGGATCATCATCGTCAACGCAAAAGGCAGCGTGACAAGAATCATGACGAAGAGTGCGGGCAGAATCCGGCGGGCACGTCGTGCATAAAATTCGCGGAAGCTGAAGCGGCCCTCTGCCAGCGCCTTCAAAACGATGCCGCCGATTAGGAAACCGGAAATCACGAAAAAGATGTCGACGCCGGAAAATCCCGCGCTGAACCCTGGGACCCCGGCATGGTCAAGGATAACACCAGAAACCGCGACGGCTCGCAGCCCGTCAATGTCTCGGCGGTGTCCCGCGCCGCGGTTTGGTACAGTTAAGCAGATCACCACTTCGGATCCGGTACAATGTTAAGCTTCGAAATTTATTTTACTGTCGAGATATAAACAAGTTGGGCTGCAGACGCATAGGGGTGATGCGAATTGAAGCGGATAATCGCCACCGCAGGCTTCTGAACGCTCGCGCGGCGCAGGGACAAATTTGCGACGCATCAAGCGCCTGTTTCAAAAGCAAAAAGCCCCCACGAGGGGGGCTTTGAGCAAGTGGCGCGGTGGACGGGGCTCGAACCCGCGACCCCCGGCGTGACAGGCCGGTACTCTAACCAACTGAGCTACCACCGCGCATCGTCTTTCCGGGTCGCCCCGGCGTGGGGTGGGTATTACGGAAGGCTGTCGGCGGCGTCAAGCGGGAAAGCGGCGGGAAAGGTTGGGAAAATCAGCGATCGGGTGCCGGAATAAATTCACCGTCATCGCCCGGCGGCAGTGAGAAGCGCCCATGCGCCCAATCGCCGGCCCGCCACGCCTCTTTTGCCGCTTCGATCCGCTCTTTCGTCGAGGCAACAAAGTTCCACCAGATGTGCCGCGGCCCTTCCATCGTGGCCCCGCCCAACACCATAAGCCGCGCGCCAGCCGCTCCGGCCTTGACCGACACCGCATCGCCGGGACGAAACACCAACATCCGACCGGCCTCATGCGTGACCCCGCCCGAGATCACCGAACCGGACAGGATATAGATCCCGCGGTCTTCGTGATTGTCCGGCAGCGGCAGGCTGGCCCCCGGGGCCAGCGTGGCATCGGCGTAAAAGGTTTCCGAGGCGGTCGGCACCGGGGCCTCTGCCCCCCAGGCCTTGCCGAGAATCAGCCGCAGCGTCTTGCCCTCGCCCTCCAGCACCGGCAGCGCGGCCTCTGGCGCATTGTGAAACTCGGCTGCGCGGTCCTCTTGCGACAGCGGCAGCGCGAGCCAGGTTTGCAACCCGAACATCGCTTGGGGCGCTGCCCGCATCGGGCCATCGGTGCGTTCCGAATGGGTGATTCCATGGCCCGCCGTCATCAGATTGACCTCGCCGGGCGTGATCCACTGATCGGTGCCAAGGCTGTCGCGGTGGTGCATGCGACCTTTCAGCAGATAGGTCACCGTCGCGAGGCCGATATGCGGGTGCGGGCGCACATCGATCCCCTGCCCGGTCAGAAATTCCGCCGGACCCATCTGATCGAAAAAGATGAAGGGCCCGACCATCTGGCGCTGCACCGAAGGCAACGCCCGGCGCACCTCGAACCCGCCCAGATCCCGGGCGCGCGGCACAATGACGGCTTCGATGGCATCCACGGCATCGCCGATCGGGACAGTTGGATCAAGAAGCGGGTTCCAGCTCATGGCGGTCTCCTTTTGCTGCTGAAAAGGTAGGCTGCTTTGCCCCCTTTTGCGACCCGCATCTGCGCTGGACCATTGTGCAGGGACGCACGAAGGCAAAGGGGGCCCAAACGGACCCCCTTTGTTCAGATTTGATCCGGCGCCCTTCAATCAGGCCAATAGAACCTGACTGTCATGGAAGAAGTCCAACACATTGGTGCCCCATTCCGTGGTGCCGCCGATTTCAATCGACCCCATGCCATCGCCCCACACGAGTTTGCTCGCGTCCGCAATCGAGTCGCCGTTGGTATCCACCAGCACCATGTCAAAAAGAGTGTCGAGCATATCGTCGCTCAGCCCGGCAAGGCCATTCAGCACGATGGTATCGACGTTCGGTCCCGCATTCTGGAATGCCGTAATGGCGTCATGGCCATCCGAGGCGGTGATTTCGAGAATGTCCTCGGTGGTGTGGGCGTAGGTATTGTCGACGGACAACGTCGTGCCGCTGGTTTCTGCCCAAGTTTCAGCATTATAGGTTGCTGCAGCAGCGGCCGTTTCTGCTGATTTTTTTCCTGTGAAGGTCACGGAATCAGACAGGGCCGTATTGTCGTCCACGCCATATTGGCTTTCAAGATTGTCACGCCAATCGCCAAGCTGGTCTAGATAGTTTTCCACGGCAGCCACGTTCGCGTTGCCGGATGGGATATCTCCGTCTCTGAACTCTTGCGCAATGGTCTCGCCGGGCTGCACGAGAACGGCAAAGTTGAACACGAATTTATCCGACCCGCCGCCGCCGTTCAGAACGTCATTGCCAATGCCGCCTTCCAGAAC
>CALBSG010000146.1 GCA_937927675.1 uncultured Paracoccaceae bacterium
GATTCTCGGAATCACGCACATCGTGCTCTGCTGCCATGTCAACGCGCGAGACCAAGCCGCCGCGTTCCTGGGCGATGCGTTGGAGCAATTGATCGCGCTCACGCAAGAGGCGTTCGCGGTGGAGTGTGTTGGATGAGTTCATGGGCTCATCCTAGGCTTTGGGCGCTTGAAAACATTGATGTGCATCAATGCTCGCGCTTGGCGCACCACAAGCGTTGCCAGGCTTGATGTGCGTCAAAAAAGCGCCGCCTTTGTCTGGGCGGCGCATGGCATGAGGTTCAGGCCTTGGGCTTCATTCTGGAGAGCATCAGCTCGGTATTGGCTTTGCGGTCGGCGTTGATTTGTTGCAACGTGGCCCGTTCGCCCATGCGTTTCATGTAATCGCGCACTGGCAGGTCGGCCAGGAAGTCGCGGCCATAGATGATCTTGGTGGCGCCTGAGATCAAGGGCAAATGCACCACGGCGGCGCAGTCGGCCAGGCTCAGCGTTTCACCCGCAATGTAGGGTGCAAATTGGGCCAATTTGGCCAGGGCGGCGATGTTCTTTTCCAGCTGGGCACCGGTTTTCTCTTTGGCGCTGTCGCTGACTTTTCCGCCAAAGAAGGCCTCGGGGTACAGATTGCGCGCCACCAACTCCAGGTGAAGCTCCAAAAAGGTCACCAGTTCGCGGACTTTGGCTGCAGCGAAAGGATCAGCAGGCAGCAAAGGATTTTGCGGATAGGCCTGCTCGATGTATTCCATGATCACGGCGGACTCGCACAGCGGGCCTTGGGCCGTCTTGAGGTAAGGCACATTTTCGTAAGCATGGCTGAGAGACCACTTCAGACGCGCCAGTTGCAGCGCTTCGATCTCATCGCGGGAGGCGGTCTCGATCGGATCAAGCTTTTGCTGGTGTGGGCCAAGCTCCAACATAAGGGTATCCTGCGCAAAAAAAGCGAACCATTTGAGTCGTTTACAACCACGAGAATCGGGCATTGTCGTGGCAAGCCCGGTTCTAACAGCAATACTGCCTAAATTGGGGGGGAAATGTAGCGCATTTGGGCCCGCATGACCGCGACCATGCGCCCGCTCTCTGCGGTCACGGTCACATCAAACAAGGCAGAGCGGCCAGAGCGCGTCAGGAACACGCCCTTGGCAATCAGGGTTTCGCCAGCCTTGCCGGGGCTGATGAAGGTGATGGTGTTCGTCTGCGTGACGGCCCGTTCGCCAAGCGAATTGGCCGCGAACCCTGCCGCGCAATCGGCCAAGAGATGGACCACACCACCATGCGCGGTGTGGTGGCCGTTCAGGTGGCGGTTTTCCAAAGACAGGCGCAGTTCGGCACGCCCCTCCCGCGCCTCGATCAGCTGGACACCCATGTCATGCGGGGCGGGATCATCGGCCCAGAAGGCCTGCATTGCGGGGGTGATCTTGTCGGTCATGCGGTCAAAAGCTCTTGCACCATCGGGATCACCTTTTCCCCGTAAAGCCGCAGACACTCCATCAACTGCCCATGCGGGACCGGGCCGGTGGCATATTTCATGTCGAACCGCTGCACCCCAAGGTCGCGCATCGCGGCGGCGATCTTGCGGGCCACGGTTTCGGGGCTGCCGACGTAAAGCGAGCCCTGTTCAATCTCGGCCAGATAACGGTCTTTGGTTGTCGGCGGCCAACCACGTTCGCGGCCAAGGCGGCCAAACATTTCGGCATAATGCGGCCAAAGTGTTTCACGCGCCTCCTCGTCCGTTGCGGCAACGAAACCGGGAGAGTGGATGCCGATTGGCCGCACCGGATTGCCCAACTGGGCGCAGGCGCGTTGGTACAGATCAACATATGGCGCAAAGCGCCGTGGGTCACCGCCGATGATCGCCAGCATCAGTTGCAGATCATTACGCACCACCCGCACCACCGACTCCGGGCTGCCCCCGACGCCGACCCAAGTGACCATCGGCTGCGCCAGCGGCGGATAGACCATTTGATTGGCAAGCGGGCTGCGGTGTTGGCCCGACCAGGTGATCGGGTTTTGTTTTGTCAGCTTGCCGAAGATGTCGAGTTTTTCTTCAAACAAGACATCATAGTCGCGCAGGTCATACCCAAAGAGCGGATAGCTTTCGGTAAAGCTGCCCCGGCCCAAGATCGGCTCTGCCCGGCCATTTGACAGGGCGTTCAGCGTTGAAAAGCGCTGAAAGACCCGGATCGGATCGTCAGAAGACAGCACTGTCACCGCCGTGCCCAATTTGATCCGGCTGGTCCGGGCGGCGATCGCCGCCAAGATCATCTCGGGCGCTGAAATCGCGAAATCAGGGCGGTGATGTTCGCCAAGGCCAATGAAGTGGATGCCCAGTTCATCGGCCAGAACCGCCTGTTCGACCACATCCCGCAAGACCTGATCCATCGGTTTTGGCTGGCCATCCGCGCCAAGGCTGACATCGCCAAAGCTATCAAGACCAAGTTCGACCTGTGGCATGCTGCGCCCCTTTTTCCTGTCTGACGGTGAAGATAGGCGAGCTTTCGGTCGGGCGAAAGGCAAGGCGACTGCACAGCGATTGTGCATCATATATATGATAGTTTGAATGTTTGAATTAGATGTGCTACTCAGCATCCGACAAAACAGGAAAGGGCGCGCTTTGGCACTTCGTTCTTTGATTATGGCGGGGCTGATGACGGTGGCTTTTGCCCCCCGCTTGGCCGCAGAGGACCTTATCCTGCAACCGGTTGAAACCGTTGAGGTCAAAGCGCTTTTCGGCAAGGTGGAAAGCCGCTTTGTGGTTCCTGCGCGGTCGCGCATCGGGGGAACCCTGACGGCGTTGGATGTTACCGAAGGCTCGCAAGCCGGGGCTGGCCAGGTGATTGCCCGCATCACGGACCCAAAGCTCGAATCGCAACTGGCGGCGGCAGAGGCTCGCATCGCTTCGGCCAAGTCACAGTTGCAAAATGCTGAGACAGAGTTGAAGCGCAACGAGGAGCTTCTCGCCAAGGGGGCGACCACCACCCAGCGCGTGGATCAGGTGCGCACCACCGTTGAAGTTGCCCGCAACGCCGTGGCCGAGGCGGAGGCCGCGCGGCAGGTGACCGCGACGCTGATTGAAGATGGCAATGTCCTTGCTCCCGCCGATGGTCGGGTGTTGTCGGTGCCGGTGCGGTTGGGTGCCGTGGTCATGCCGGGAGAGCCGGTGGCAACCATCACCGGGGGCGGCGTATTCCTGCGGCTGGCAATCCCGGAACGCCATGCGGCGGAGCTGACCGTTGGTGCGGCCGTTGATGTCGAGGGCGGCACGGGGGCGATTGAAAAGGTCTACCCGCAGATCGAACAGGGCCGGGTGATCGTCGATGTTGCCGTGGACGGGCTTTCCGACAGCTTTATCGGTCAGCGGGTTCTGGTTCGGGTTCCGGTTGCGGCGCGGCAGGTTCTGGCGGTGCCGGATGCGGCCATTGAACAGCGCGCCGGTCTGGATCTTGTGCGGATCAAAACCGCTGCCGGTGAGGTCGAGGTGACGGTCATTCCCGGACCGGAAGTTGCCGGGCCAAATGGCCCCTTGCGCGAAATTCTGACGGGCCTGCGGGCAGGCGATACGGTGATCGTCCCATGAGCACGCCTGACAAAGACCTGACCGCCACGGGCATCGCGGGCAACCTGACGCGGGCCTTCATTACCAGTCCGCTGACGCCACTGTTTCTTCTGGCGGCCCTGATCCTTGGCCTTGTCGCCTTGGTCACTCTGCCGCGCGAGGAGGAGCCGCAAATCTCGGTTCCTATGGTGGATATTCACCTGCAAGCCGACGGGTTGCGCGCCGAGGATGCGGTCAAGCTGGTCACCGAGCCGCTTGAAACCATCGTGAAATCCATTCCCGGTGTCGAACATGTTTACAGCCAGACCCGAGATGATGGCGCCATGGTCACGGCGCGCTTTGTCGTCGGCACCTCGGGCGATGCAGCCATTCTGCGGGTGCATGAAAAACTGCGTGCAAACATGGACCGGATTCCCGATGGGATTCCTGAACCGCTGATCGTTGGGCGCGGCATTGATGATGTGGCGATCATGGTCGTCACCTTGTCGCCAAAGCCCGAGGTGGCCAGCCGCTGGACCGCCGCCGATCTGACCCGCGTCGCGCGTGAGGTGCAGGTGGAGGTGTCGGCGCTGGACGACATTGGCCTGACCTATCTTGTCGGCGAACAGCCCGAGGAAATTCGCATTACGCCCGACCCGGAACGTTTGGCGCAGGCGGGTCTGACCTTGCAGGCCTTGGCGGGCAAGGTCGAAGGCGCGAATAAGGCCTTTGCGTTGGGCACCATCCGGCAAGACGGCAAGCAGATTGATCTGGCAGCGGGCGAAACGCTGCAAAGCCTTGACCAGATTGCCAATCTTCTGGTTACCACCCGCGACGGTCGTCCGGTCTATGTGCGTGATGTGGCAACTGTCAGCTTGAAAACCGACCCCAAGGAAAACCGGGTTTTCACCATGGCCCGTGGCGAAGATCAGGCTGCGTTCCATGACCGCCTGCCGGCCGTGTCCTTGGCTGTGGCCAAGCGTCCCGGTGCCAATGCCGTGACGATTGCCGAAGACATTCGTCATGCAGTTGGGGCCATGCAAGGCAAGATCATCCCCGATGATCTGACAGTCGAATTCACCCGCGACTATGGCGAAAGTGCCGATGAAAAGGCCAATGAGCTGTTGTTCCATCTCGCGCTGGCCACGATTTCCATCGTTGCGCTGGTTTGGGTTGCAATCGGCTGGCGCGAGGCCGTCGTGGTGGCCATCGTCATTCCTGTGACCATCCTGCTCACGCTCTTTGCGGCCCGGATCATGGGCTATACCTTGAACCGCGTCTCGCTGTTTGCGCTGATCTTTTCCATCGGGATCTTGGTCGATGATGCCATCGTGGTGATCGAAAATATCGCCCGCCACTGGGCGATGAAGGATGGGCGCAGCCGGGCACAAGCCGCCATTGATGCGGTCAGCGAGGTGGGCAATCCGACCATCGTTGCTACGCTGACGGTGGTGGCCGCCCTGCTGCCGATGCTGTTCGTTTCCGGCATGATGGGCCCCTATATGAGCCCGATCCCGGCCAATGCCTCGGCCGCCATGGTGTTTTCCTTCTTTGTCGCCGTTATGGTCACGCCTTGGCTGATGATGAAGTTTGGTAAGGCGGAGGGGCAGGGCGGCGGGCATGGGCATGACGCACAGGACGGTGGCGCGCTGGGCCGGGCCTATCGTCGCGTGGCGCGTCCGATCCTGTCCTCACGTCGCAATGCGACGCGGTTTCTTCTGGCGGTGACGGCGGCGACCGTCCTGTCGATGGGGCTGTTCTACACCAAATCGGTGACGGTCAAACTGTTGCCCTTTGACAATAAATCCGAGCTTTCCGTGGTCCTTGATATGCCGCGCGGCGCGTCGGTTGAGGAAACCGACCGCGTGCTGTCTCAGATCGCCACGGCTTTGGAGCCGGTCGAAGAAATCATCTCGGTGCAAAGCCATGCTGGCACCGGGGCGCCGTTCAACTTCAACGGTCTGGTGCGGCATTACTATTTGCGCAATGAACCGCGCTATGGGGATTTGCAGGTCAACCTTTCCCCCAAGGGCGAACGGGACCGCGAAAGCCACGAGATTGCACTGGATCTGCGCACCCGGATTCTGGCGCTGGATCTGCCCCAAGGCGCAGTGGTCAAGGTTGTCGAGCCGCCGCCCGGCCCACCCGTGATGGCCACGCTTTTGGCCGAAGTCTACGGGCCAGATGCCGAAACGCGCCGCGCGGTGGCGACCAAGCTGCGTGAGATTTTCGCCTCTGTTCCCTATATTGTCGATGTCGATGATAGCTTTGGCGTGCCTGCAGCGCGGCAGCGGCTGGTGCTGAACGACGCCAATCTCGACTTTCACAAGGTCAATGAAGGCGATGTGTTCCAGACCATCGGCATGCTTTATGGTGGCACGACGGTTGGATATTCGCACCGGTCCGAAGGGCGCGAACCGCTGCCGATCCGGCTTGCCCCGGATAAGGCGGACAAGGTGCTGGATGAACGCGCGCTGTCGACCCCGATCCCGGCGAACCTTTTGCCGGGGGATCGGTCTGTGGTGGAGTTGGGCGATGTTGTCGAAGTGCGGACTGAAATGCAGTCGCACCCGATCTTCCGCCACAATGGTCGCGCCGCCGAAATGGTGACAGCGGAACTGGCTGGCGATTACGAGGCACCGCTTTACGGCATCATGGCCGTTGACCGCGCAATCGAGGACGCCGACTGGGGCGATCTGCCCAAGCCAGAGATCAGCATGCACGGCGTGCCGGAAGATCAATCGACCCCAACTGTGCTGTGGGATGGCGAATGGGAAGTGACTTGGGTCACCTTCCGCGACATGGGGGCGGCTTTTGGCGTGGCGCTACTGGGGATCTATATCCTTGTCGTGGCACAGTTTGGCAGCTTCAAGCTGCCACTGGTGATCCTGACGCCGGTGCCTTTGACCTTTATCGGCATCATGCTGGGGCATTGGATGTTTGGCGCCCCCTTCTCTGCCACCTCGATGATCGGGTTCATCGCATTGGCGGGGATCATCGTGCGGAACTCGATCCTCTTGGTCGACTTCATCCGCCATGCCCACAAGCCCGGTGTAGCCCTTGTCGATGTGCTGCTGGAAGCCGGGGCGATTCGGTTCAAGCCGATCCTGCTGACAGCCCTTGCCGCCATCATCGGGGCGATCACCATCCTGACGGACCCGATCTTTCAGGGTCTGGCGATCAGCCTGCTGTTTGGTCTGGCCTCGTCCACGCTGCTGACGGTGCTTGTGATTCCAGCGATTTACATCTGGCTGCGCGGGGACAAGCCGGTGAAAGCCTAAACCAGCGGGGCTGCCTTTGGGTGGCCCTTCTTTTGGCTTGATCGTTGCAAATGAAATGACTTGATCTGTTAAGCGTCCCGTGTCAGCTTCAGGGTATATCGTTGCAATTGCAACGAATATGGAGGGTGCCATGAAGATCGAACAAATCCACCACGTCGCCTATCGCTGCAAAGACGCGAAACAGACGGTCGAATTCTACACCAAGATGCTGAACATGGATTTCGTGCTGGCGATTGCCGAAGATCATGTGCCGTCCACCCACGAGCCTGATCCCTACATGCACCTGTTCCTTGATGCCGGAAATGGCAACGTGCTGGCCTTTTTCGAACTGCCGACCAAACCCGAAATGGGGCGCGACCCGAATACCCCGAAATGGGTGCAACACATTGCGTTCAAAGTGAAGGATCGCGCGACGCTGCTGGAGTTCAAGGCACATCTGGAAAAGAACGGCGTCGATGTCCTAGGTGTCACCGACCATTCGATCTTCCATTCGATCTATTTCTTTGACCCGAACGGTCACCGGGTAGAGCTTGCCTGCCCTGACCCGGATGAAGAGGCCCTGTTGGCCAAGCTCGATGCTGTCAAATGGGACATGCTGGAGGAGTGGAGTCGCACCAAAAAGGCCCCGCAGCATGCCGCTTGGCTGCATGCCAAAGAGCTGAAAAAGCACTGAGGCGGTCCGATGTTCAGCACCTATGACGCGCCCGTTTACCCCTATGTGCAATCCGCCGAACAGGCGCAGGGCCAGCCCGCCCGCCACAAGGTGGTGGTGATTGGTGCGGGGCCATCATTGAGGGTCGGTCAGCCGGGACACCCATTTCTCCTGGTCAGG
>CALBSG010000147.1 GCA_937927675.1 uncultured Paracoccaceae bacterium
CAGTTCAATGACATCACCCTGTGGACTGGCGACACCCAGGCGATGGGGGCGTATCAGCCGTTTGGCGATGTCTACATCAATCTGCCGGGGCATGAGGAGATGGGTAGTTCGAAAGCAATATCATTTGGAATCGGTGACTATGTCCAAGCCTTGGGCGCATTCGTGGACAAACTCGACACTCCTCCTATTTTGATCGGCCATTCCATGGGTGGGAAAGTTGCCATGATGCTGGCCGTGATCTGCCCTGATCTGGTGGAACGCCTGATCATCGCCGATATCGCGCCGGTAGCCTACAACCACGACCAAACCCAGCATGTCCACGCCATGCGCGGGCTGGATCTGACCGATCTGACCTCGCGTTCCGAAGCGGACCGCAGACTTGCGCTGTCGGTTGCCGACCCGGCCTTGCGCGCCTTCTTCCTGCAATCGCTGGATCTCAAGGCCGAAAATGGGCCAAGCTGGCGGCTCAATCTCGATGTGCTTGAGGCCGAGATGCCGAAAATCGTGGGTTGGCCCGGCACCCAAGGGGTCTTTGACCACCCGACGCTGTTCTTGACTGGGGCAGACAGCCACTACGTCAAACCAGAATATCGCGAGACGATCCGGGCGCTGTTTCCCAAGGCGCGGTTTGCCAAACTGCCGGGCGCGGGTCATTGGCTGCATGCCGACCGGCCGCGCGAATTCGAGGCGGTGGTGCGGGTGTTCCTGACGGCCTAAGTCCGGCTCCACCCTTCGATCTTGCGGTAAAGGGTTGAGGGCGAAATCTCTAAAATCCGCGCCGCTCGCGGCACTGATCCGCCGTGTCTGGCCAAGGTTTCCTCGATGATCCGGCGTTCGATTTCGGCCAAGGGCAGGCCGATCAGCGTGTCCAGCATGGCGCCGCTTGGCGCTGGGGGCGCGGCAAGGATGGGCGGTGTCGGCGGCAGCTCATTGGCTGGCACCAGCGTTTCGGGCAACATGTCCAGCGTGACCATGCCGCCGTCGTTCAGCACAACGACATTGCGGATCACATTCAACACCTGCCGCACGTTTCCGGGCCAGGGCAGGGTGCGGAAAAGCGATACGACGTCTGGGCTAAGCCCTTCAAATTTTTTGCCTTCTTCGCTGGAAAAACGTTCCAGCGCGCTTTCGGCGATCTCCAGCACATCGTCGCCGCGGTCGCGCAGGGGCGGCATATGCAACGGCACCACAAAAAGCCGGTAGTACAGATCTTCGCGGAACTCCCCGCGCCGCACGGCCTCTAGCGGGTCACGGTTGGTGGCGCATACAATGCGGACATTGACCTTGCGCGGCTTGGTGGCGCCCACTGGAACCACGGTAGAGGTCTGCAAAAACCGCAAGAGTTTGGTTTGCAGCGCCGGGGCCATTTCGCAGATTTCGTCCAGAAACAGCGTGCCGCCGTCAGCCGCCGCCGCGGCCCCCGGCTTGTCGGAAATTGCCCCGGTGAAGCTGCCCTTCATATGGCCGAACACTTCGGATTCCAGCAGGTCTTGCGGTATCGCCCCGCAGTTCAGCGCAATGAACGGGCCGCCAGCGCGGGGCGAGGCGCCATGAACCGCCAAGGCGCAGAGTTCTTTTCCCGTGCCGCTTTCGCCGGTGATAAAGACTGTGGCCATGGAGCGCGCGACTGAGGCGATCTTTTGCTGCACGCGTGCAAGTTTGTCGGAGGTGCCGATAAAGCCCTCAACAGCAGATTTTGCGGCGGCTTCGGCACGTTGGCTTGCACTTTGTTTCTGCGACGGGGCGCGGGTACGACCTGCAGCCGCCGTTGTCACATTGGCAATGGCGGAGAGCAGGCGGTTTTCGTCAAACGGTTTGACCAGAAACTCATGCGCCCCCGCGCGCATTGCCTCGACTGCCTTGTTGACCGACCCATGCGCCGTCATCACGATGATCGACGCCTCGGGCCGTTCCTCCAGCAGGTCTCGCATCAGATCAAGCCCATCG
The DNA here is from genome assembly GCA_937927675.1 of uncultured Paracoccaceae bacterium. Lineage (GTDB taxonomy): Bacteria > Pseudomonadota > Alphaproteobacteria > Rhodobacterales > Rhodobacteraceae > Tabrizicola_A. Next base: position 1,948 of record CALBSG010000147.1, read on the forward strand.
CGATCCGGCAAGACAAGGTCCAAAAGAACGGTGGTCGCCTTGCTTTCCCGAAAGAGTCGCAGGCCCTCGCCTGCGGTGCTGGCCGTGACGACCTGAAAGCCGGCGTTGATGAGGACCGATTGATAAAGGATCAACAGCGAACGTGTGTCCTCGATCAACAAAAGCGGGGGCGTTTGCTTGGCCGTCATCAGTTGGGCTGCTCTTGCTCGCGGGTTGCCGCCATACTTTGCACAGCCGACCGCAGGTCTTGAATGGCCCCTTCCAACGAGATCGCAAGCGCAAGGATGCGGTCTTGCGGTGCCGCGCCATGAACAAACCGGTTCAGACGAACGGCGTCGTCATGCAGGGCGATCGCCCCGGCGGTTCCGGCAAGTGCGATCAACACATGGCTGTGCTGGCGGATGCCGTCCATATCAATTTTGGCCGCAGCCTGACACAGGCCCTGCCGGGTCTGTTCAAGATCTTCATCCAGCCGGGCCAGCAGTTCGGCCGCCGCCAGCGGGCCCGCAATTTCGGTCAATCTGCGCAGGGTGGACATATCTAACGTCGTCGCTTCCAGAGGATTTGTCCGAGTTTTCAGGATGTCGCGCAAGAGCTGTCCAATCCTGCCCGCCTCAAGGCTTTGTTTGGGCTCCACCCGTGTGGCGCCCGCCATTTGCAACGCGAGCGCGCGGTCTGGCGTCGTATGGGCAGTCAAGATCAAGACCGCCGGGCGCTCTGCCACGGCAAGGTTTTCACGGATCCAGTTCAAGACGCCCAATCCCGAAAGGCCGGGCATCTGGTCATCCAGCACCAGAAGATCCGGGCGCAAGCCTTGCGAGAAACTGTCGATGATTTCCATCCCATCCTCAACCGAGGTGAGCGCCAAGCCAAGCTTGCGGAAATGGGTTTCCAACAGAATGCGACAGGTCGGGTTGTCTTCGCCCAGAATAAGGGAAATGCCAGTCAGGTCGAGCGGGGCGCCCGCTTCGGCATCAGCCGTCGGTGCGTGGGTAGGGCTGGTCGGCAGCGGCAGACGAAGCCTCGTCATCGCGCCGCCGCTCGAGGCGTTGGCAAAGCTGCATGTTCCGCCCATTGCCGAAACCAGATAGCGCACCGCCGACAAACCAAACCCCTTGCCGGGGGGATGGGCGCCACCAGACAGGGGCGCATCATCGTGCAACGCACGGAGTACAGCGTCGGGCAGGCCGGGGCCTTGATCCCGGATTTCAACAATCAGGCTGTTGCTGTTGGCGTCATAGTCGATGGAGAGCGTGACCTTACACGGTGGCGTATGGGCCAGCGCGTTGCTCATCAGGTTGGTCAGGATGCGATCAAGGGCCGTCGCGTCAACATAGAGTTCGCGCGGCAGACCGAGCGAAGGCCGCAACTGGAAGGTATGGCCGCTTTCGGCGCCTAGACCCGTCCAACGGTTGGATAAGTTTGCAAGAAAATCTTCGACCCGGATCGTCTCGGGGGTGGTCAGGTCGGGCCGGCCTTGGCCAAGGCAAACCAGCACAGACTGATCAATGATCCGGTCCAGAATATCGCCGGTGGCGCCACAGCGTTTCAAAAGCTGTTGCGCGCTTTCGGGCAAGTCCAGTTGCTGCACGAGAGATCGGAAGAGCGTCGTGTAGGGAAAGAGTGTCTTCGCCTGTGTAGATCT